>JAYVOX010000598.1:0-4102 GCA_043757695.1 Schlesneria sp. | reverse complement strand
GTCTTGGTGGCGGTTCCCGTGATCGTCATTGCGTTCGAGGACTCGTACGCTCCACCACGGAAGGAATTGAAAGTCGAATCGTTCAGGGCTGGGTTGCCGCTTCTCATGGTTGTCTTTCTTGTACGGGGAGTGATCGGGAGGGAACCCGAGTGCGGTCGGAGTATACGCCCTGTCCAATGGGCTGACGAGCCGCCTCAACTCGACTTTTGCCATGCCATTTGGACTGCGGCAATTGATTGCCGCCTTCCTTTCTTGCTTCGCTTGGATTTTTGAAGGGCCGTGTCTGTGCAGGCGCTTTCAAAACAGGAAGCTGCGGCAGAGAACGGAAAGCGGTGATGAATCCCCGCAGTCCAAAAATGGCAAAAGTCGAGTTCAACAAACGAAGGGCCGCGTTCGAGGGACGCGCGAGAAAGTTTTCCACACTCGCTGGAGTCGGGCTACTCGAGCGGGATAGGCTGTGCCGTTCTCAATGAACAGGTTCCTGCTCGCGCCTTCGGTTACTTGTGGACTCATCATGCCAGCACGTCTTCGCTCGCTCGGTTTGGGATTGATTGCCGTTTCGCTCATCGTGGCGGCTGTCGGGCTCTCGCGGTTCGGTGAGCCATCGACCGTCGCCGCCGAAACGCTGCAAGCCGCCAGGCCGCTCCAGTGGCATCGCGGCAACCTGCACACGCACTCGCATTGGAGCGACGGCGACGACTATCTCGAAATGATCGCCCTCTGGTATCGCGAGCACTCCTACGACTTCCTCGTCTTCACCGATCACAACACGCTGGCCGACAAGGAACGCTGGGTCGAAATCGACCAGAGCAAGGGGGGCCGCAAAGCCTTCGACAAACTGAAGACCCAGTTTCCCACGGGCTGGGTCGAGGAGCGGATGAAGCTCGACGAGAAGTCGAAAGAATCGAAACAGGAAGTGCGGCTGAAGCGGTTTGACGAGGTCTTCGCCAAGCTCGCCGAGAAAGACAAGTTCCTGCTGATTCAGGGTGAGGAGATCAGCGACAAGTTCGGCAAACTGCCGATTCACCTGAACGCTCACAACGTCCGCGACGCCATTCCGCCGCTCGGTGGTGGCAGTGTGACCGAAACGATTCAGAACAACGTCAACGCCGTGATCGCCCAGCGCGAGCGGACCCGGCAGCCGATGATCGTCCACCTGAACCATCCCAACTTCGGCTGGGGTGTCACTGCCGAAGACCTCGCCCCCGTGCGTGGTGAGCAGTTCTTCGAGGTCTATAACGGCCACCCCGGCGTCAACAACAATGGAGACGACACGCACGCCTCATGCGAACGCATCTGGGACATCATCAACACCAAGCGGCTGACGGAACTGCACCTGCCGCTGCTGTTCGGCCTCGCCACCGACGACGGCCACCGCTACCACAAGATCCCGTCCCGCGCGAGCGAACCCGGCCGAGGCTGGGTCATGGTGCTGGCCGCTCAACTCACTCCCGCCTCACTGATCGAAAGCCTCGAAGCGGGCCGGTTCTACGCCTCATCGGGAGTCACGCTGGAGAAGGTCGAAGCGACCGCGAAGTCACTCACCGTCACCGTCCACTCCGATCCCGAGACGACCTACACCATCGACTTCATCGGCACGCGCCAGAACTTCGATCCGAAGAGCGAACCGGTGCGAGACAAAGACGGCAAAGAACTGCCCGTCACCAGAAAGTACTCGCCCGACATCGGTGCCGTCCTAAAGACAGTGCCGGGGACATCGGCCAAGTACGAGTTCACCGGCGACGAACTCTACGTCCGCGCGCGAATCACTTCCTCGCGTAAACATCCGAATCCCTCGACAGTCGGTGAACCGGAACGCGCTTGGACGCAGCCGATCAGGCCGTGATTGCGTTGGCCGAATTTGGATGAACGTAGGATGGACGCCTCGTCCGTCCCTTGCCCATGTGAAACTCGGACGGACGAGGCGTCCATCCTACGAGTGCTTCAACGGCCTGACAGATGTTCCGCTTTTGAGACTCTCGATGAATCCACTCACCGAATTCTGGATCGATGTCGGCGGCACGTTTACCGACTGCCTGATGAAGTCTCCCGACGGACGGCTCTCGACCTACAAAGTGCTGTCGTCCGGAATAACTAAGGGCCGCGTCACCGAAGCGATCGGTGAGCGGTCTCTGCGCGATGAGGCTCGCGTCGGCGATGCCACTCAGTTTTGGGTCGGTTATACGCTGACACTGCTCGACGAAACTGGGGCAGCTTCGCAAACATTCCGCGTGGTCGCATTCGATGCCACGACCGGGACGTTCACGCTGGATGAGCCTCGTGTCCCCTCTCCCCCGCCTGTCTTTGGAAATGAACACAGGGGGGAGAGGGCTAGGGTGAGGGGGCCGAAGGGTGATGACGCTCACATTCGCGAAGTTGCCTCTTCCTCTGACCCTCAATCCTCAACCTTCCACCATCAACCTCCTTCCGAAAGCCCCCCTCACCCTAACCTTCTCCCCCCCAAAGCGGGGGGCGAGGGGACCGGAGTCCGTTACGAACTGTCTTCCGGTGAGGAAGCTCCGATCCTGGCGATTCGCGCGGCGCTCGGGCTGCGATTGGACGAGGCCATTCCTCCGCTCATCGTGCGGCTGGGAACGACTCGCGGGACGAACGCGCTGCTCACGCGACGTGGTGCGAAAGTGGGGTTCGTCACGACGAAGGGCTTTCGCGACGTGTTGCTGATCGCGAATCAAGACCGGCCGCGATTGTTTGACCTCGCCATTCAAAAGCCCGAGCCGCTGTTTGCTGCCGTCGCCGAGATTGACGAGCGACTCGATGCCACCGGCAACGTCCTGCTCGCGCCGGATGAGGCCGCCGTGCGCGAACGGCTGCTCGAACTGAAGGCGGCCGGGTGCGAGTCGCTCGCGATCTGCCTGCTGCATGCGTTCGCGAACCCGATCCACGAACAAGTCGTCGAGCGCATCGCCCGTGAAGTCGGCTTCACCGAGATCAGCACGTCGAGCCGCCTCTCGCCGCTCATCAAGATCGTCTCACGCGGCGACACAACCGTGATGGACGCCTACGTGAACCCGATCCTGCGCGATTACGTCGGGAAGTTGAGGGCGTCGCTGGAGGGAAGTTCGCGTCCCGCAGGGACCGTCGTCCCCTCGCCCCCGTCTTCGGGGGAGAGGGCTAGGGTGAGGGGGCCGAGCGGTGATGACGCTCCATTCTCTAAAGTGACCTTTTCTTCTGCCCTTCCACCATCAGCTCTCCACCATCAACTCGCGACCGAAGCCCCCCTCACCCTAACCCTCTCCCCCGAAGACGGTGGAGAGGGGACAGGAGAAGTCGCCACCGCCGTCGCCTCGTCTTCCTCCGTCCCTCAACCCTCGCCCCTCAACCCTCAACCCTCACTCAAGCTGATGACCTCGGCCGGCGGACTCGTCGATGCGGATCGGTTCACAGGCAAGGACAGCGTACTGTCGGGACCGGCGGGCGGCGTGATCGGCTTCTCGCGCGTGGCTCAGCGCGCGGGTTTTGCGAAGTCGATCGGGTTCGACATGGGCGGAACCAGCACCGATGTGTCTCGCTTTGATGGGCGCTACGAGCGTGAGTTTGAAACGACCAAGGCGGGCGTGCGGGTCGTCGCGCCAATGCTGGCCATCGAGACCGTCGCAGCGGGCGGCGGTAGCGTTTGCGGGTTCGATGGAGTGAAGCTGTTCGTCGGCCCGCAAAGCGCCGGAGCCGACCCCGGTCCCGCGTGCTATGGGCGAGGCGGCCCGCTCACAATCACCGATGTCAACTTCTTCCTCGGCAAGATCATCCCCGAGCGATTCCCGTTCCCGCTGGATCGTGCGGCGGTTGAGCGACGCCTCGCCGATCTGTGCGAGCGGGTCGCGAACTCACCGCTGGGACGAAGCTACTCGCCGCACGAACTGGCTCAGGGTTTCATCGACATCGCCAACACGACGATGGCCCGTGCGATCCGCAAGATTTCGGTCTCCAAAGGCTACGACCCGGCCGAGTACGCGCTGGTCACGTTCGGCGGCGCGGGTGCTCAACATGCGTGTGCCCTCGCAAAGTCGCTCGGCATGACGACGGTGCTGTCTCATCCCTACTCCGGCGTCTTGAGCGCCTACGGCATCGGCCTGGCCGACGTTCG
>JAYVOX010000597.1:0-4102 GCA_043757695.1 Schlesneria sp. | reverse complement strand
ACGGGACTGAACAGGTATTGGTAGACCCACCAGAACGCACCCCCTTCCTGCTGGAACTGGCCGGACCAGGCATGGTCGAGATGCTTCGCCGACTCGGGCACGACACCCAGCTTGAGCAAGCCGACTCCGACCGTGAGAGCGAACGCGGCGAGCGTCACGGCGGAGAAGCCCCAGCCCGCCTCACGGTCCGAGATTTTTTGCAGATGATGGACGCAGAGGTTCGCGCCGCCGAGCAGCATCGCGATCGTCGCGACAATCGTGAACCATTCCTCGGCCGTCTGCCGCCACGACAACAGCGGCGGTACGAAGTACGCGAAGATCATCAGAAATCCGACCAGACCGGCAATCACCACGGGCACAGTCTTGCTCATCATCCCCCTAGCAAATTTGTAGGATGGGCACCTTGCCCGTCCGGCTCTATTGAACGAACGGACGGGCAAGGTGCCCATCCTACGAAGTGCTTGTCATCCCCCCTTCAAGACGGTGTCGGTGATCCACCGAACTCGCGGAACTCCCGGAGACGAAAACTTGCCGCCGTCATCGGCGTCGCGCGGCGAGACTGCATCCCAGGTCGCGACCAAACAGCCGACCACGACGAGCACCATCGCGGCCAGCTTGCCGAAGTCCTGACCCTTGAGCATCCCCAACTGAGCCGGCTCGCCCGACAGATAGGCTGACGCGGCGAACAACTCTTCGCCGAGCAGCGTGTAATCGCACGCGGCCACGAAGAACGGAAGCTGAGTCGTTTCGGCCGTCCCCGCGATTTGAATCGCTCCCACCGCGTTGCCGGTTTCGGCGAGGATCAGCGACTCGGCGTAAAACTTCCCGAGGAAGAAACACGCCGCCGGTTTCTCGCGATACATCCAACCGCAGACACTCGCCACATAACCGAATTGCTCGTCGGTGACGTAGTAGATGCGCTCTTCGTTGTAGTAGTCGGGCCGTCCCGCCGCGAGCGCCGCCGCCTGCACGGCCTCCCGCGCCGCCGTCATCACCAGCGCCCGGGTCGTCGGGACTTCGAGCGGCGTGTCGTACTCGGCCGCCGTCTTGGCCACACTCGCCAGGATGGTCAACCCGGCTACCGTGTCGATTTCATTCATGTCCTGAATGCCGGGAACGAAGAGCATCGGCTTCCCCATCTCCGTCGCGCGACCGACCGCCTCCTCAATCGCCTGCAACCCGGCAATCGGCCGCACATAAAACGGCTTCCCCCGCCGAGCCAGTTCCGTGCAGACGATGACCGTGCCACAGACGGAGACGGTGAGAAAACAGAACCACGTCTTCGAGCCGTCAAACCACGCGGCAACCTTCGGCACGACAGCAGTCTCCGCAGCGATGACGATGCTGGGCGAAACGAATTGGATGGCGATACAAACGACCAACGCCAGGACAACCCGCATCCGGCCTTCCTGTCTGGCTCTCGTCTCTCGACACTCGTCTCTCGACTCCATTCGTCACCCCTCAATCAGTTCGACGTTGGCGCGAGGCACGATGACTTGTGGACCGTTGGCCAGCTTCACCTCGACCACGCGCGCGTGCGATTCCGATTCCAGCAGCCTCGGTTCGTGAGGCATTCCCGTGACCGTGCCGAGTGATCCAAAGTTCGGCTCGCGGATGATCCGCACCGGCGCGCCGATGTCCAGAGAACCGGTCTCGCGGTCAGAGACCGCGTCGTCGTTGTCGTCGCTGAACAGCGCGGGCAACGGGACGATGTTCACTGGCTGATGTTGTTCTATTTCCCTCCCCTCGGCGGGGAGGGTTAGGGAGGGGGGACGATTGAAATGGGTGGCCTCACTTTTAATCTGCCCCCCTCCCCGGCCCTCCCCGCCGAGGGGAGGGAGGATTGCAGAGGCGTCGGACCCATCACTCAGCGGGATCAGAATCTCCGGCCGCATGACCCCCGCGCGGATTTGAGTCGTCCCGTTCACCGAAGCCTCGCGACCTTCGTGCGACTTCAGCAACTCAAACGTCCGCCGTGCCATCGCGATGTCGCCGAAGCCCTCGGTGATGATGATCGTCGTACCGAGTTTCTCGTTCCCGGTGACGGCCACTCCCAAGTCGTAGCCGAGGATTTCGCGCAGGTCATGATCGTCGATCCCTCCCGCGACGACAGCCGCCGCGCCGATGGAGATCGCTCGATGCACGGCGGCCCCCGTCACGCGACGGCCTCCCACCACGACGCAGCCTTTCAAGTCGGGCGTGATGTGCGCCTCCGTCAGATCGTCGTCGGGAGTCTTCGCGACCATGCGCAGCGTCCCATACGCTTCGCCTCCCACACCGAAGATTCCCTGAACCAGCGCGGCTTCGGATTCGACGACGACCCCCTCATTCGGAATGACTTCGACCACCTGCCCCGTCAGGTACGAGAGCACTTGCACGGCCAGCGGCTCACCCCGAAAGAGGACCATCCCGGTGACCTTCGAGATCGACTCGATCACCCCCGCGACGGGAGACGGCACGTCCGTTTGAAAGTACCCGAAGAACCCCTTCGTCCGCGCGAGCGGCTCGCCGACTTCAACGCGATCTCCCTCGCGCTTGAGCAGCGACCGCACGAGATCCCCCGCCGAAACACCCAACCGCTTGGCCAGATTCACCGGCGTCGCGTCTCCCGGCATCATCGTCCTCGCCACGACATCGCGCGCCGCCACCGCCTGCCCCGCCGCGACCAGCACGTCCCCGACAATCGGCAACACGCGCCGCCGCCGCCACGTGCCGCCTCGGGAGACCGTCAATCCGGGTGTGTACGACTGAGCCATCCGTGAATCCGATCGTCCGTTGTCTTGGCTTCTCTTTGTCCCCTCGCCCAAGCCTTGCAGGGTGAGAGTGATGCCACATTCCGGGTCGCGTGAGGTCTGTCCTTCCGACATGCCGCCGTTGAGCCTGTCGCAGTCAAGGTAACTCAACGAAGCCCGCCAGCGAAGGCACGACAAGCGACGTACAAGGTTTATCGCGAAGAGTCTGAACTGCAACTGAGGCGTCTCTAGGATGAAACGATTACCGCTATCCAAACTGCTTTCGCTGGTGCTGTCGTGTGGATGCCTACTGATGAAGGTGGTTGAGGCTCGTGCGGCGGAGGCGGAATGGCCACAGTGGCGGGGGCCGTTGGGGACTGGCGTAGCACTGGAGTCCGATCCTCCCGTGGAATGGAGTGATACGAAGAACGTTCGTTGGACGGTGGCTTTGCTGGGGATGGGGCCTTCGTCACAGTGAACGAGCGGTTGAATGCAGGCGGATGGAAGCCTCGTCCGTCCGTGCGGAGTACTTGCCCAAGAATAACTCGGAGTTGTTTTAGGACGGTCCTTCCGGGCCGCGTCATTGCCATGGCAACGGCCCAGAAGGGCCGTTCTACGAATTCGTTCTTGGGCAGGCCCGAAGGCACCGTTCCTTGGAGACGACTCATGTCGCTGAACCAGTTTGCTGAACCGATCCTGTCGTGCGACGAGTTGTTCGCGATTGTTGGCTCACCCTCGGCGCTGGCAATCAAGAAGGAGTTGAAGGCTCTCGATGAACACATGCGACGATTCATCGCACATACGCCGTTCCTGGTGCTGAGTACTCATGCCGCCGACGGGCGTTGCGATGCATCGCCGCGTGGTGACGCGCCGGGTTTTGTGCATGTCGTCGATGAACGGACGCTGCTCATTCCCGACCGGCCGGGGAATCGTCGAGTCGATAGTCTTCGCAATATCGTGGAGACCGGTCGCATCGGGTTGTTGTTCCTCGTTCCCGGCATGGGCGAGACGCTGCGCGTCAACGGGCGGGCGGTCATCATTCGGGATGAAGCCTGGCTGACGCCGCTCAGTGTGAACGGCAAGCGACCGCTGCTGGCGGTGGCGGTCGAGGTCGAAGAGTGTTACCTCCAATGTGCGAAGGCGCTCATTCGATCGCACCTGTGGGAGTCTCACGACCGACCTGCGCTGGACAGCCTGCCCTGTGCGGCCGAGATGCTGTGTGACCAAGTCCAACTGCCGGACTTCGACCTAGCCAAGATGCAGGCGTTGCTTGAGGGGGCGTACCAGAACAATCTGTATTGAGGCGGAGACATTCTTGGTGAGCCGGGTGGCGTCAGCCCCCGGACTCTTTCCAATAGGAATCCGGGGGC
>JAYVOX010000596.1:0-4108 GCA_043757695.1 Schlesneria sp. | reverse complement strand
CCGCGAAACGTCGGCGCGTGACCTATGTTTCGGAATGACATCGCGGGCGCAGGGTCCGCGCGTTCTGGACGGTCGTGCGCACCGAGCGCACTCAGGCGGGCAGCAATCATGCGTGATAAGTCGCTCGCCAAACTGGCGTTCGTGCTGTTCTTGCTGACGACGGCCACGCTCTTCCTGCGACCGGCCGAACTGTTCATCTGGCTGGAAGGGGCACCGATCTATGAGGCCCTGATCCTCGGCACCTTCGCGCTGACCTTCCAATCGTTCCTCGCGCACTTCCACCAATTCATGCTGGCCCGCCAACCGATTACGCTCTGCGTGTTGGGAGTCTTCGCCGCGATCGCTCTCTCGCACTTTCAGTACATCTACGTGGGGGGCGTGATCGACTCGGGGACGCTGTTTCTCAAGACGTTGATCTACTTCGGACTGTTGGTGACGGTGGTGAATACGCCCGACCGCTTTAAGGCGTTTCTGCTGACGGTCGCGATCTGTGCCTCGACGATGGTGACGCTCTGCGTCCTCGACTTTTACGAGGTCTACGATTTCGAGTTCATCGAGCATCTCGATGACACCGACGGCTACGACGAGGACGAAGAGGCCGTGATCACGGTGCGCCGGATGCGCGGCACAGGGATCTTCATGGACCCGAACGACATGTCGAAAGTCATCTGTGCCACGGGCGTGTTGTGCGCGTTCTTCCTGACCGATCCGAAGTCGAGTTGGCTGCGGTTTGGCTGGTTGATTCCGATGACGGTGCTGCTCGTGGGATTGCTGGCGACCGGCTCACGCGGCGGATTGATGGCCTGCGGACTGGCGGGCTTGACGCTCGTGGCGGTCCGCTTCGGCGGCAAGGTCGCGATCGTCGCGGCGGTGATGGCCGCGTGCGTGATCCCGTTGGCAGCAGGGCAACGCGGCGACAGCGGGATGGATGAGGGCGGAACGGGTCAAGAGCGCATTCAACTCTGGCGCGATGGCTTTCAAGAACTGAAGTCGCCCGCGCTGTTGTTCGGCACGGGACAAGGCTCGTATGGCGACATCGCCGGACTGGTGGCTCACAACTCGTTCGTTCACGCCTATGTCGAACTCGGTCTGTTCGGCGGCACGTTGTTCTTCGGCTGCTTCTTCTTCGCGGGGATGCAGCTCTACCGCATGGGCCGCTTGCCCGAACTGGTCGAGAATCCCGAACTGCTACGACTGCGACCGTTCATGTGCGCGTTGCTCGCGGGCTGGGTGACATCGCTCATGTCGCTGTCGCGGTGCTACGTCGTCCCCACGTATCTGATGCTCGGAACATTGGCGGCGTACTTGAACCTCGTTTGGATTCACACCGAGTCGGGCCAACCGCTCGTGATTTGGAACAACGGCCACGCCGTGCGACTGAGCATTGCCAGCGGCATGGCCTTCAGCGGGCTGTACGTCTTTACCGCGATCATGTCCCGTTGAACGACACACGACTTGAGACTGCTCAGGAGTCACGCCGCATGACCAAACCAACACTCACACTTTTCGAGGGATCGCCGGACGAAGCGACTTCGTGGACGCGGACGCCGCTGCGAATGGAGCTGCTCGGCCCTTTGGCTCGCCCGCAGGCGATGGCGTTCTGGCGCGACGTGGAAGAACGGCTGTCGAACCAGCGACTGATGTGTTCCTCCGTTTGGACGGAGACTTGGTTGAAGCATTACGGAACGCTGGTCCCGCACCGATTTGTCCTCGCGTGGCGCGGCGAGACCTGTTGCGGTGCCGCGTTGTTGACGAACGGCGTCGGACAGTTCGACGGGCCGATGCCGCTCAAGACTTGGCACGTCGGGACGGCAGGCGAACCCGACGCTGACTCCGTCTGCATCGAATACAACTCACTGTTGATCGGCAACGACGATCGCGAAGACTTCGCGCGGCAACTGATCGCGTGGACTTCGTCTCAATCCGACTGCGACGAGACTCGATTCGACGGCTTCTCAGCCAACGACATCGCTCCGCTGTTGGCCGCTCAACCGCAAGCCCTCGCGACGGGCAAGCCCTCGCATTACTTCGATCTGAACGCAGCGCGGGAAGCGAACGTCGCACCGATCAAGCTGCTCGGACGACGGACGCGGGCCAGACTGCGCCGGTCCTTGCGTCAACTCGACCAACCGATCGGCGAATGGGCCGACACTCCCGAACGCGCCGAAGCTTCGACTTCCTCGCCGGTGAGTCCGGCTACAAGCGCAGGCTCTCGACACACGAGGCCAGAAATGGTCTGGGCTGTGGCTCGTCGTCCCCGCTTGAAGTTCGCGGTACTCGACAACCTGAGATGGATCAAACGAACACTGACGGGCTTGGACGAATCACCGCCCAGCGAGATCCCCCATACCAATCAGCACGGCACTCGATGCCGTCGAGTCCGATTGAAATCAGCAGATCAAGTCCCGTTCACCTACCAGCCAGCACAAAACAACGGAAGTTGCCAGACATGTCTACCGCCGAACTCGAATCACTGCTGCTCAAGTCGAACGCCGCCGCTCACTCGGCGACGCGACCGCTGCGCGTTTGCCATGTCAGCCTGACGCTGAAGACCGGCGGTCTCGAACGGATTTTGACCGACATCGCGCGGCATCACGATCCCGCCGCGAGCGTTCCCGAATTTCTGGCCATTCGCGAAGTCGGCCGGTTCGCCGAAGAGATTCGTCGCACCGGTTGTCCCGTCCATTTGCTGAAGTCCGCTGGCCGCATCGGTCTCGTGCGACAGATGGTGAAACTGTTCCGCTTGGGCCGCTTCGATGTCGTTCACACGCACAACACGTACCCGCATTTGTATGCGAGCCTCGCCGCACGACTGGCCGGTGTGCCGGTCGTCGTCAACACGCGACACGGGCAACGGGCCGGTCACGGCTGGAAGTCGCGCACGCAGTTTCGCTGGGCCAGTCATCTCGTCGATCGCATTGTCGCCGTCTCGGATGACGCCGCGCGACTCTGCGTTCAAGCCGATGGTGTTGCCGCTCGCAAGGTGACTCGCATCTGGAACGGCATCGACCTCAGTGACTTCGCGTATTCGGGACCGGTCGCCGCGCCGGTCGCGATCTCCGTCGCACGACTCTCCGCCGAGAAGGACTTCCCGACGCTGCTGCAAGCGATCGCGATCGCCGTTCACCAAGTCCCCGATCTGCAACTAAAGCTGGTCGGCGACGGAGCCGAGCGAGCGAAGCTGGAAGGGCTGACACGCGAACTGGGAATCACGAGCTGCGTGGAGTTCCTCGGCGAACGCACCGACGTGCCGGAACTGCTGGCTCAAGCGGGCTTCTTTGTCTCCTCGTCGCTCACTGAAGGGATCTCACTCACGCTGCTCGAAGCGATGGCCGTCGGCTTGCCCGTCATCGCCACGGCTGTCGGGGGGAACTCCGAAATCGTGGCCGATGGCGTCACGGGACAACTCGTTCCCGCCGCCGATCCCGCCGCACTGGCCGCAGCCATCGTCAGCCTGTGCCGCAATGAAGCCCACTGGCCCGCACTCGGCCAAGCGGGACGAGCCCGCGTCGCGCAACACTTTGAAGTCCACCGCATGGTCTCCGACTACGAACAACTTTATCGAGACCTCTTGGAACAGAAACAACGCGCAAGATCGAAGTAACGCGAGTTCGACACGGTCTCCTTCCCAAGTCCCCAAGCCCCCGAGCCAAACCATGTACGCCCAACTCTACCGCCACCTGCTCCTCCCCTTTTTCGACGGCGTCGTCAAAGGGCGGCAAACGATCACGCATTGGCAACGGGCTGAGGAGACTCAGTGGTGGAGCCGCGCGCAGTTGGAGGAGTTCCAACTGAAGTCGCTCCGCGCGCTGATGCAACACGCCGCCGCGACTTGTCCGTTCTACGGAGCCGACTGGCGCGAACGGGGACTCAGCCCCCAGCTCATCCATTCGTTGGACGATCTCCGCGCGTGGCCGTTGCTGACCCGCGAGACGATTCGCCGCAATCGCATCCATCTCCGCACGACCAGCCCCGACATCCGCCGCATGACGAAGGCGACGGGAGGATCGAGCGGTGAGCCATTGCAGTTCGATCTCGACAGCGGCAGCAACGATCGCCGCACCGCCATGATGTATCGCGGCTATGGCTGGGCGAACGGTGCCCCCGG
>JAYVOX010000595.1:0-4123 GCA_043757695.1 Schlesneria sp. | reverse complement strand
GCGACACGCGCATGCGCATTCCACCTGAGAGCGCACGCGGACGCTTGCACGCGTCCTCGGGTGTGAGTCCGATGAGGGACAGACTTCGTTCGACTTGCCGATCGCGTTCCTGCCGCGACAGCCCGCGCAGTTCGAGTGGCAGGCCGATGTTGTCGGAGACGGTGCGCCACGGCAGCAGGTTCGGTTCTTGAAAGACGAACGCCACGCTCTTGGAAGATCGACGGGCCGTTGCTGGAGCTTGTCCGGCCACAGTGAGTTCCCCCGATGTGTGCGGCATCAGTCCTGCGATCAGCCGCAGCAACGTCGATTTGCCGCAGCCTGAAGGGCCGAGAATCGCGATGAACTCCCCCGCGTGCATCTCGCACGAGACATCACTCAGCACGACGCGCTCCGCATCGAAGGCCATCGTCAGACGCTGCGCGACGATGAGCGGCAATGCCGTCTGGCTGAAGAGTGGCTCAACAGTTGTCAACGCGGGTTCCTCGATTGGCAAAGCGATCGACTACGACCGATGCCGCACTTCATCCGTCAGCCGGACGTTTGTTTTTGCGGTGAAAGTCGTTCACGATGTTTCGGCGAATGTGGACGCCGATCCAGCGGGCGTACCGTGCCATCCACGCAATCAACTTGCCGTGGAGCGGGAAGACGATGACTGCTTGATTACGTCGGACTCCGGCGAGCATTAGCTTGGCAGCGCGTTCGGGTGGGATGGCCAAACGCACGCCGGTCGCGGTTGTTTCTCGAAACGGGAGCTTGCCCAAGCCAACTCCATTGTCGAACAGGTGCGTCGCGATGAAGCCAGGGCACGCGACACTCAGCTTGACGCCGTACCACTCTGCCTCCGATCGCATCGTCAGACTCATCCCGACGACCGCGTGCTTGGTCATCGCGTAAGCGGCCGAGAGTGGCAGCGGTGCGAGACCCGCGATCGACGCCGTATTGACGATGTGACCGAATCGCTGCTTGGCCATGATGCGGTACGCGGCCATTGTCCCCCAGATGCAGCCTTCGACATTGACCGCCAAGATGCTGCGCCATTGGTCGGGCGTCATCTCGATGGTATCGCCCGCGATGGCGAACCCGGCGTTGTTGAACATGAAGTCGAGTCGTCCGTGTCGGGCGGCGATCTCTTCGACAACGCGGTCCACTTCGGGTTGCTGCGTGACATCGAGTCGCACGGCCTCCGCCTGCCCCCCCGCCGCGATCAGCAACGAAATGGTCTCGTGCGCGGCCGCTTCGTTGAGATCGGCCACCACAACAAACACGCCGTCTCGAACTAGCTCACAACACAAGGCGCGACCGAGTCCGGAAGCGCCTCCCGTCACAATGGCGACTCGCCGATCCTTCATCGCGTCAGAACCTTTCTCGTTGCAGTTGGCTGTTGATCTGTTCACTCGCGCGGCGTTCGCACTCTGCGTCGAGAACGTTGTCCCTCTGGCACTCTCGGCGACTCGTGCAGCATCGCCGAGTTCTCTAATAACGGACTAAAACGGCAGTGGCTGGCCAATCCCTTCCGCACGGGCACGCTCGAAGACCCGCACGGCTACCGCGAGGTCTTCCAGTGCGATGCCGACGGACTTGAACAGCGTGATGTCCTCGGCATGCGCCCGACCCGTCTCGCGACCTTGCACCACATCGGACAGTTCGTGGACACGGGACCAGTCGAGGCTGCCGTCTTCGATCGCGGGAACGAAGTCGCCCGCTTCGAGTTTGCAGGCGTCGCGGCTGTCGCAGGCAATGTGATCGGCGCGGCGGATCGTGGTGACATCAATCTCAGACTTCGTCAGATAGTTGCTGCCAACGACGTTGAGATGCGTGCCTTCTGCGAGCATGTGTCCGTCGAAGAGCGGCACGCGACTGGTGGTGGCACAGACCACGATGTCTTTCTCGGCAGCGGCCTCTTCGGGCGAATGGACGGCGACCACGGGGACGCCGCAGAACTCGGTCATCTCATCGGCGAAGGCGCGGCGGCGCGAGTCGTCTCGACCGTAGACCTCGATCCGTTCGATGCGTCTCACGCTGCACACGGCCTTCAGTTGCGACTTGGCTTGGAACCCGGTGCCGAAGCAGCCGACGATCTTCGCATCGGGTCGAGCCATGTATTTCGTGGCGACTCCCGAAGTCGCTCCCGTGCGCATCTGACCGAGGAGATTGGCTTCGATCAGCGCGGCCGGTTGCCCAGTCTTGGCGTCGAACAGTCCGAACTGAAAACGCGCTCCTTTGGGAGTGGTCACGTAGGCTTTGTAGCCGACGTAACCGAGCGGTTCAGAACCGGCGGAGAGAACATGCAGCGTCGCGCCGTGTCCTCCAGCAACGCGGCGACGCGGCTGATGTTCGGCCCGCTCGTCGCCCCATTGGCGAAACGCCTCTTCAACGGACTCGATGGCCCCGTTGATATCGAGCAACCAAGCCACATCGTCTTCAGTGAGATAGAGCGCTGACATGGGAAAGACCTCCACAAACAGGGGTAGTTCATCGCCACGTCGTCGAGTCTGACACGCTCTTCTCTCACAAACAACCCGCGTTCAGTCATCAGGATTCGGCGACGATCTTGGCGATATCGTTGAAGTCGTTCTTGAGTGACCGATAGAGCTTGCCGTACATCGGGTACGACTTCGTGTAGATCCGCTTTGCTTCGGCCTGCGGGTCGGTACTGCTCGTCACCTTGATCAGCGCGGAGCAGGCTTCGACGACACCCTTGAAACGTCCGGTGCCAGCCGCTGCGAGCAGTGCCGCGCCGAAGGCGGGACCTTCCTCAGCGTTAATCATGCTGACGCGGCGACCGTAGACATCGGCCTGCATCTGACGCCAGAAGTCACTTCGTGCGCCGCCGCCCGAGAGACGAATTTCGCGGATCGGGATGCGCATTTCGTTGATGACTTCGAGGCAATCTCGCATGGCATACGTCGCCCCTTCCATGATGGAGCGAATGATGGCCGAACGCCCGTGACGGAGGCTGAGGCCAATGAAGCAACCGCGTGCGTTGGGGTCGGCGTGTGGCGTCCGTTCTCCGGTGAGATATGGCAGGAAGAAGAGACCTTCGCAGCCGGGAGGAGCCTCGGCCGCTTGCTCGGTGATGATGTTGTAGGGGTCGGTCTTGATTTTCTTGGCGGCGGCGACTTCGGTCTCGGCGAGTTGGTCGCGATACCACTGCAAGCTGCCGCCCGCTGACAGCACACAGCCCATCACATGCCACTTCCCACGGACGGCATGGCAGAACGTGTGGACGCGGCCGGTCGGGTCGATCTGCACGTCATCGCTATGAGCGAACACCACACCGCTGGTGCCGAGTGTGGCCGAGATGATGCCTCGTTTGACGATGCCGTTCCCGACGGCTCCGGCCGCCTGGTCACTGGCTCCCGCCACGACAGGAACACCCTTCTTGAGGCCGAGCAATTTCGCAGCCGCTTCCGTCAGCGTGCCGGTCACATCTTCGGACTCGAACACCTTGGGCAGCAACGACGGCTTGATTTCGAGCTTCTCAAGCAGCGGCTTGCACCACTGACGGTTTCTCACGTCGAGGAGCAGTGTACCCGAGGCATCGCTGGCATCAGTCGCAAACTCGCCGGTCAACTTCAGTCGCACGAAGTCTTTCGGGAGGAGAACCTGCACGGTCTTGGCCCAACTCTTCGGCTCATTCTTTTGCAGCCAAAGAATCTTCGGCGCGGTGAAGCCCGTCATCGCGGGATTGGCGACCATCTCGATCAGCTTCGGTCGGCCTCCGACGAGGGCTTCAATCTCGACGCATTCTTCGGCGGTCCGTTGGTCGTTCCAGAGAATGGCGTGTCGGATGACGTTCTGCTGCTTGTCGAGAAACACGCTACCGTGCATCTGACCGCTCAGGCCGATCCCGGCGATCTCGTCCGGCTTGATCTTGCCCGCCTTCATCACCTTCTTGACCGTTTCGACGGTCGCATCCCACCAGTCATCGGGGTTTTGCTCGGACCAGCCGGGTCGAGGTGACATCAGGGGATATTCGGCGGTGGCAGAGGCAAGGATGTCTCCGTCCTCACGCATGGCAATGGTTTTGGTCCCACTCGTGCCGATATCAATCCCCAGAAATACTGCCATCGTGAGTGGTCCCTTGGTGCAGGCGAGAGGTGTGGCGGAGAGAACCGCGCGG
>JAYVOX010000594.1:0-15645 GCA_043757695.1 Schlesneria sp. | reverse complement strand
ATTGGTCTCGTCGGCGGAGCGACGAGACTACTGTAGTCCCGTCGCTCCGCCGACGGGACGGGCTGTTCAAAACACGGCGTCGTTCTTGGACAGGTTCTAAGGGTTTCCTGCGGCGATTAAGAACCCGCAGCCTTACGGCGTGCGGCTCGCCTGGGCCTCAAATCAAGCCGCGCGAAGTATAGATCGCAGTGCGATGAAGTTGATCGCGATGTTTCCCGCTGAGATTGTGGTGTCCGTCGATGGTCCAGTCTTTCGATTCATCGGCCCCCTCACCCTAACCCTCTCCCCCGAAGACGGGGGCGAGGGGACAAGAAACTGCCAACGTGCGCTGTCGTTGTTAGGTTCGGGGGCTGTTGCGGCGGTATTTCCAGAACGCGGTGAGCCACGGTTGACCCCATTCGCCGGAGGGACGACCGCGAGTGTCAAGCGGCGTCGCTTGGCCCGCATGGATGTCGAGTAGTTTGTCTCGCAGGGCGTCCAAGTTATCGAAGACGACTTTGTGCTGGATCACGTGATGCGAGTCTGTCGTCTCGTCGAAGTCACAGCGATAGAAACCGTAGACCGGGCCGGTATCGACTCCCCGATCGATCTTGAGCAGCGTCATACCGACGTTGGCTCGGTCGTTCTGCGCGAGTGCCCAGAAGCAGCCGTGAGCGTTCCGATACTGAGGACAGATGCCGGGGTGCAAGACAAACGTTCCGGCTGTCGGGATCGAAAAGACACTCGGTTTGAGCAACGTCTTGCAGCGGGCGATCACAAGGTCGCAGGCCGACTCCCGCAGAAACGCTTCGACTTCGGGCGCATTCGGCGAGGGCGCATGAAGAATGCGTATGGACTCTCCGAGCGGAGTGAATCGCTCGCACAACGACTTCAACGTCGCCGCTTCCCACGTGCGGTCTCGCTGGGCGAGAAACAGTTTGGAGTAGACCCGGAACGCCAGCACATCGAGGAACCGCAGCAGGCCGACTCGTTTGATCTCGCGCTTCACCCGCTGCCGCATCCGGTGCGGCGGCTCTTCCAACACGATGACACCGACCAGCAAAGTCGTCGCGGCCAGCCAACGCGCCAACCCTTCACGGTTGAGCGGATCATCGGCATGACAGATCAAAACTGTGCGCGGTAGCGGAGTCTGCGAACGAGAGTCCTTGGAGTAGGAGCCGTCGGTCGCCTCAGCATTGTGATGCGTGAATGGAGAGAGATCGCGTGCGCGGAACGAGGCCTCGCCGAGAAAGCACTCCTCACCAGCCGCTTCCGTTTCGAGCCGATCCAACAACGCCGCTTCGCTCACGACACATCTCCCCAAGGTCGAGAGTCGCTTCGCCGCGAAGACAACATCTCATCCTGTGAACCTACGTCACGGTTCGCGATCGAGCGTGATGGCAACTGCGTCCGCCCCTCGAAACCGCCGAGACCACGTTGCCGCCCGTGCCGGTTGTGACGGCGACGATCAGCAAACATGTGGGGCGAACAGACTTCTTACTTTCATCGAACCCGGTTCAATGAACCGTGCCCGGCAAGCAACCTGCTCGCCGGGCACGATAATGAGTTGAAGCAAGACTGAGCGAACTGATTCCTCGCACGGTCAGTTCAACAAGAACTCTTCTGTCTTTCCCAATGGCCAGTGGCCAGTGGCATCCTTCCCAACTAGATCGACTTCAAGAATTCCACCAGCAGCTTCTTCTGGTCGGAAGTCAGCTTGTTGAAGTTGTCCTTGATGATCTTGGCTTCACCATCGTGAGCTTGAATGGCGTTTTCGATCGTCGTCGCACGGCCATCGTGCAGATAAGGACCGCTGACGTTGAGACCCCACAGCGGCGGCGTCTTCATCTCGCGTGCTCCCGCAGACCCTTGAACGATCCCGTCACCGAGCGATCCCATGTCGTGCAGCAACAGGTCGGAGTAGAGCATGACGGTCATGTTGTTGAGTGCGGCGACCGGGCTGGGACCGGTCGTCATCATCGGGGTGTGGCAACTCGCACAGCCAGCATCCACGAAAATCTTGGCACCGAACGCGGTCGAGGCGGTCACGGGGGCTGCCGGTGGTGCGGCGATGAACCGCATGAAGTCGGCGAGGCGATCAATGTCAGCCTTGCCCGTCGCGGGATCGGGCTGATCCTCGGGGTCGCGGACTTTATCGAGCTTGGCCAGCAGAGCGGCGTTCCCATTCGGAGCGTTCTCCGTCGGGAAGAGGCGGCTCGTAATCCCCATCTCGTTCACATAGGCATCGCCAGAGAACGTCAACAAGTTCCCTTGCTGACCCTTCCAACCGAACCGACCGACGATCGTTCGGCCCGTCGCGACATCCTGCACCATCGAGGCTTTGCCGAGGACTCCGTTCACCGGACTCGTTCTCACGCCCCGCAGAATGGTCGCGTCGGGGATCGCTTCAATCAGGCCGAGGCCAAACAGCGGAGTCGATTGCCGCTTGGCGACAACATTGGCCTGAGGAGGAACTTTCTCCAAGCCTTCCGGACGGATGGCTCGCTCCTGCAACAGTGACCCACCGAGGGCGGTCAGCGGGTCGAAAGTCCCATTCGCAGCATGACCAAATCGCGTGACAAAAATCGCGCTGCCACCACCAATCGCGGGAACGCCGTGGCAAGCGACGCACGAATCACGGTTGAAGATTGGTCCCAGTCCCGTTGCGGGAGTTTCGACAATCTGAAAGTCCTCACGACCTTCCATGAAGTCCGACAACTGATCCGCCGTCAGCCCGACCAACGGCTCGCCATAACGCAATGGTGGAGGCGGAGGCGGTGGAGGAGGAGGTGGTACTTGACCCACCGCTTGTGGAGCCGACTGCGCAGGCAGTGAAGACTGTGCCGAACCAACAGTGGACGAGAGCAACACGGCGGCACTCAGCACAGTGGCAGTGAGTGCCGAAGACGCAATCGTTCTTGATCGACCGAAGACAAATTGAACAGGCCGTACAAGTGACATGATCATTTCTCCCTGATGTGGACTACTGCGGTCGAGAACCAACCGCGAAACGGGACTGGGATGTGGGATGAGAACGTCTTTCCGGCCGCCGCTAGCTCACTCGTCCTTCCGTTCCGCTCGATGTCCGGAGCATCGTGCGTGAACGGGAAGAGAGTGTTTCTGCGGAGTTGTCGAAGCGATCCGACGTACCCAATCTGACAAACGCAGCGAGGTCGAAGTCCTCAACAGACAATCTGGCCAATTTGAAAAAAATCTTGTTCCCACCTCGGAGTGAGTAGGCAGAGGGCTGACGCCGACTGTTTCGTACTCGCAGGCAAACCGTCGCTCGGACTTCCTGTGGCGGAGCGGCAGGGCGACTTTGCTTCTCGTTCCCCAGCTCCTGCTTGGGAACGGGCATCTCCAAGCTCCAGCTTGGCGTGCCGCACGCACCCCAAAGCTCGCCACCCATCCGCGAAGCAGGAGCTTCAAGGAAGTGCGTTCCCAAGCAGGAGCTTGGGAACGAGTGTGAAAATGGAGACACTTCTGGTAGTTCGACGTTTGTCCGGCAGAGGCTGTTCGCCGTCCTGGCGGGACTGTCAGCGATCGCTGGCGGTGTGTTGACGTTTGTTGTCTGGCCTCGTTCCCATCCCGTACTGCACGATGCGGCATCGTTCCGCACAGTGTCCCCAGCCGAAACGCGATCGGATTCCATATTCAACTGACGGGGTGAGATGATGGGGGCATCACAACACTTGGCGGCGTCATTGCTGCTTCTGATCACGATGAATTGCGGTTGCCGCAAAGCATCACCGTCCGCGACCACTCAACAGGAAAACGCGGTACCGTCGCACGCAGCAATCAAGCCCACTAAAGATGCGGTAGTGCCGCATCGACCTTCTGCATTTCTGTTCTCAGATCGAACCGCATCGACCGGAGTCAACTTCATCTATCGCAATGGTGAGGAGTCGGGTCACGTTTCAATTCTGGAAACGACAAACCGGCCACTAAAAACTGTGAAAAACTGAAAATCGCAACCGCGTTCAGAGACGAGTCCGCGACTTCGATTCTGAAGATGGCGAGCTTCGATTTGCACCGCGGCGCCAAGCAGCAGCCTTTTCATGGTCGCCGTGCTTTTCACTCAAATCCGCGAGTTGTAGTTTTAGTTCGCGATTGTAGAGATCGTTGCGAAGCCGACTCTCCAGCGTGAATATCTGCGCCATGAGATCGTTCAGCTCGCGGCTTCGATCCAAATGCAGGCGAGCTTGTGGCTGATTCTTTTGTAGTAAATAGGCTTGACCCAATACGTAGTGCGATTGCTGGTCAAAATCATTTGCTCCAACCGCCTCCGATAAATCGTCAATTGCACCTGGGAGATCGGCGAGATCGAACCGGCACCGGCCACGCAAGGCTCGAGCTTGAGTCCATCCGGGTGTCTCTGCTAGGAGTTCGTCAAGCAGTGGTAACGACTCGGCTGGTACTCCTTCCCGCTGCAACAGTTCGGCATGCATTACAGCAATAACTTTCTGAGACGCCGAATCACGTTTCTCCGCGAGTAAAGAATTGCAGTGCTGTCGCGCCTGAGGCAATTCGCCCAGCAGCAGTTCTAGTTGAATGAGTTGAGTCCGCACTCGGTAGGATTCCGCTGGCGGGAGTTGCCGAGCCAACGCGTTACGGTACGCCTCAATCGCCAAGTTCGGCACGCCCCGTTCGTGATACAAACTCGAACTCACCAGCCAAGGGAACGCGTCCTCGGGGGCTTGGAGCGCATACTCGTCGCACAACTTGAGGATCCGGTCTTCAAAGTCTTCGACAGACTGCTGGCTGTAAAGTGCGTAAATCAAGAGTTTGAGGCGCTGCGGACTGCCGTGAGCATATTCACCAGTCGCTAGGTATGCCTGTCCCGCAAGCGCGAGTTCTCCGGCAGTTCTCGCCTGTTCCGCGAGTTGCCACAATTCATCCGGGTTGCAGGCTTCAGGCTGGAGAATTTCCGCGAAGCAATTGCGAGCTTCGCTTCTCCGCCCTAATTTCAATAGCAACTGGCATTCATGGACCTGAGCCTCTGGAAAAGTGCCCTTGGTTGATTGAATGAGAGACCGGACAAGAAGTAATGCTCTGGCTGGGTCACTGGAGAGTTTTCGAATACGTGCCAACTGAACTTCGGGGGACGCACCTCCAAAGTATGACAGCGAAGCACAAATGAAAGTTAGCAGCATCACACTGCCAATCGCCCAGGCAAACAACCAACGGCGAGAGGATGGATTGGGATTGGCAGGCATCGTACCTCGTCATTGCGGGAATTTCCTCCCGTTCCCAATCGGGCGACAGGGAAGTTCCGTTTGCACGGTGATTTCGGACGTGAAATATACCGGATGCGAAAGAAGGTCACGAAAGTTTTAGGGTCAAATAGACTCTCCCCGGCCTTCAATTAGCTGATGAGTTCGCCCCGGCTTCAGATGTCGAAACATCTCCCGACGACCATTGAGCCAGCGAATGACACACTCCGTGGGCAACTCGCCATCGACGGGCAGCAGTATTCGTCTATCGAAGTGAGACATGTATCCCGCTCCGCCACGCACATGCCTGACTACATCTCGACCTGCGAAGTTTGTGGTCAACACGGCTCCGACAGCGAAAGGGTCGGATTTGGTTCCGCGCAGGCAAACACAAACCCATCGAGCGGGTGTCAATTTGTTTTTTAAAATGGTCACGGGTGAATTTTGATGGACGACAACTAAGTCGGGAGCGCCATCGTTGTTCAAGTCACCGACAGCGCCGCCGCGCGCCACATGCGGAACGCTGAAATACGGCCCCCCCAACTCTGAACGATTCTCAAACCGCTTACCGCCGAGATTGTGAAACAGAAATTGCGGCTGCTCGTACGGACTTTGTCCGGTGTGATACATGACGTGTCCATTTAAAACGAATAGGTCCAGCCAGCCATCGCTGTCCCAATCGACCCAGCCCGTTCCAAACCCGACGTAGGGACGACAGATATCCTGCAATCCCACATGAGCGGCTACGGCGAACGACGCGTCACCCAGATTGCGATAGAGTATATTGTCTTCCAATTGATAGTTCGTGACGAAAAGGTCACCGTGACCATCACCATTGTAGTCACTAAAATCGACACCCATGCTGCCTTGGGGGCTACCGGTCGCATCCAGTGCGACACCCGATAGAAGTCCATGTTCCGCGAACTTGCCGTGCCCATCACCCAAGTAAAGGAAGTTTGGCATGTAGTCGTTGGCGACATATATGTCGAGCGTTCCGTTGTCATCAATATCTGCCGTGACAGCTCCAAGTCCTTTTCCGTCAGCGCGAAGTCCCGCTGATATTGTGGTGTCTTCAAACGTTCCATTGCCACAATTGCGATACAGATGGTCCGGCGCAGAGGGATATTGCCAGATTCCGCAAATGTCGCGAATGCGGCGCAAGTCTTCGCCGCAGTTTCGGTCTTCGCGCAGATCGAACGTCACATAGCCCGTAACAAACAGATCTGGAAATCCATCGCCATCGAAATCCCCCCAAGTGCTCGCCGCATGCAGGCCTTCGTGATTCAAGAGGGCGGGGTCCGTAGCGTCCTGAAATGTACCATCACCGTGGTTGCAGTAAATCCGACACCGTGGATACCCGGTCACGAAAATATCCGGGTGCCCGTCGCAATTATAATCGCAGACGCTACAGCCCAAGCTGTAGTCGTGAGTGGTGGTGGTCAGGCCCGCCGGATTTCCGATTTCCTGAAAACTCATCCCGCCGTTGTTGCGGTACAGGACGCTCGGCAACCCCTCAATGATAATGGGGCTTCCGGTGATCGTTCCGCCACCGGTGATGAAGAGGTCAGGCAACTCATCAATGTCAAAGTCAACAATCGCTGCACCACCCCCAACGGACTCCAACAGAGTGAATTTCTCTCCTTCACGACCGTTGCGATAGGTGAAGGAGACTCCCGATGTGACCGAAGCCTCCACGAACCAATCGTCTGGACGAGGTTCTCGTGGAGTTTGAGGCGGCTGATGCACGATTGGGCGAGTGGCCGGCGGCCAAGGATCATTATCCACGGATGCTATTTTTGGCACTGTTTGGGCTGGAGGCACACTTTGATTGGAGGGCACGACCCGCCGATCACATCCCAGGAGCGGCAGGAGTACGAGAAAAAAAGTCCAACTTGAAGCGACATCGCGCAGCCATGGGCTCAATCTGACATCTCGAATGCTGTGCAAGGGCGAAGCGAGCATGATGAATCAGACCGGCGAAGAGAGGCATCCGAACGGCGGATACGTTAGACACTGATGCAAGGTTCTCAGGCGTCCGCATTCCGAAGTGTTATTGAGTCAGTTGAAAATCTGCGGTGTTCTTTCCCTTCTTGACCGTGAATTCCAAGCCACTGTTCAGCGCCGATGAATATTGGGTATTAAACGCAGGCGGTGTCGCGGGTTTCGCCGCCTTTCCAATATCGGCTGCCATGGAACCCATCTGGTCTGTCGTCATCGGGCCCGCCGCTGTTTTCGGAGCTGGTGGAAATACCGTTGCGACGTAGGTGACCGCTGGCAGATTAGGGGAGCCGTTGTAAAGGAGCTTGTATTCTCCATTGGCATCCACATTACCGGCGGCAGTGTAATTTGCTCCTGTTTTCGTTTGGAACACCACGTTGGTTCCTTCAGGAACGGGCTTGCCACCGACCGTCACTTTTCCGGAAACCTCACCGCGATCACCTTTGAATTGATCCTTGTCGGCACTTCCGCACCCTGCAAAAAACACCATCGACAAGACCGCAAGCAAGGATCGAGACCACATCGTTGCATTGTTTCGATTAGCTTTGACTTTGAGTCTGAAAGACATTGAGTTACCTCCCGAAGTGTTGAAAAGTCGTGTACCGCAAATTGGCCGGAAAGACGTTGGCTGCTGGAGCCTGCCAATTAAAAAACCATTGGGGGCCTCAAGGCCCCCAATGGTGTCCGCGAATCACGTGAAATTAGAATTCGCCAATGGTTTGGCCATCTGCGGCGACTGCCAGATAGGTCAATGTCGACATGTTAATGTTGTCCGAAATGAATCGAACCGCACCATCTGCCAACAGGATATGCACGCCACCGGTGTGCGCTGAGTTGAGCGGAGTGTTGGCACGTTGGTGCTCTGTAGTGTTAATACATGCTTCCAAGCCCAAACTTCGTGAGTTAGGAGCATAGCGAATGGTGGTGACTCCACCACCACCTACGGCCTGAACTCCCCAACTTGAGTGGCAACCCATCGCCCAACCCCAAGTGGCACCGGGACGGGCATCGGCCAATGTCGTGCCAGCGGCATTGGTTGTGAAATTGCTTTCCTCGCCAACAATCATCGTGTTTGAAAGCCCGTCTGAGCAATCGCTCATTTTCTTGCAACTATTCATCGTGATCAATCCTGCTTTGGAGACGATTCCCCAATCACCGACAGCCCAAGAAAAATCTGTGCCGTTCGCCGGTTGATAATTTCCAAGCGGAGCCGCGCCCATGACACCCATGTATGACGGGGCAGGAAGGCAAGGAGGGCCAAAGCGGGACATCGTCGTCGGAATTGGATTGGAGGGGCAAATCATCCAAGCGATCTGCTTGTTTTCGTAATTCTTAGCATTGGCCGAACCGTAACCGTCGTGCCAACCGGAATCTGGGCCATCAAACACCCAATTGTTGTAAAGAGCGGCCTGATCAGCGAAAGGCAGAATCGAGACGATCCAGTTATGCCCCCAGCCATTCTGCATCCCATTCCCTGGAAACCGAATGTGGGTATCGTGGTAGGTGTGAATTGCCAACCCGATTTGCTTCAAATTGTTCTTGCACTGTGTCCGCCGTGCCGATTCGCGGGCCTGTTGAACCGCTGGCAACAGCAACGCGATCAGAACTGCAATGATGGCAATCACCACTAGCAGCTCGATCAATGTGAAGCCACGTTTTTTAACTTGTCGCATTTCCCGTCCTCCTCAAAAAAAGAAATCGAAAACACAAAACCAAACTGCCCCCGAACAATTACGAGAGCTTGCCTGCATTAAAAACAGCTTGCTGCCACTCAAAAGTCGCTTGTCAGCAGTGTCAATGGGTGAATTCGTGCCTGAGTTGGAAGTTACATCAAGGGCAACGGAAAAAACTGTCGCAAATCGAATGAAGACGTTTACGAAAAATTTGCGAAACTAACCGACGACTGCACTCAAACCCCAATCACTCGCCAAACGTGCTGCCGCATCTTCGACTTTTTCGAGAAAACCGATGAAAATTTCAAGAAGATGGCTTGTAGACCATTCAGATTGGAGGCTGACGGTACTGTCCAGTGAAACTCGCGTCAACGAAGAAAAACGAAGAAATCTGTCACGGAAAGGGCAGATGGGCGGTACACCGCGCACCGAATCGGAGGATGGTGAGCGAGTTACTGTTGTGCAGTCGAGATTGCTTGCGGGGACCGCTGCTCAATTAACAGCCATTTCTGGTTGAAATCCAAGTGAGGAAACTCCTGTCGCAGTCCGGATGGCCAAGTGACTTCAACGGAATCGGCGAACGTACTCGATCCGAATCCGAAAACGAGTTGGCGTTCATTCGAGGCGTGAAAGCCATCCCCGGCCGTCAACTGTTGTGTTGTCACCTTAGCACCTGTGGTGACACGCACCTTGGTGCCAATTGCATCTCTCGCTGAGTTCACGGCGATCAGTTGCAGTGACAGGAAGTTGCCCGGGCGGTCAGTGCGGTTGGTCAGCAACGTGACGGGATCGTTGAGGTGTGAGATGCAGATGTCCTCGCGGCCGTCGCGATTCCAGTCGAGTCGGGCCAGCGAGCGTCCCAGCAATTTTTGTTGGAAAAATTCCCCCAGTTGGTCTGCGGGAACCTCAGCGAACTTTCCGCCACTCAGGTTACGAAAGAACTGCGGGGGCATTCGGTAAGGAATCTTGGCGTCTACCGGGTCATGCACGTGCCCGTTGGTCACGACCAAATCAGGGAGACCATCCAAATCCGCGTCTAGGGATTGCGTTCCCCAACCGAGCATCGCAAAGCTGGGGTCGAACAGTTTCGCTTCTCGCGACAGGTCGCGAAAAGAGTGGTCTGGTTCTTGCATGTAAAGATCATTCGATTGTCGATAGAAGTTGGTTACGAACAGGTCCAGCAGTCCGTCCTGATTGAAGTCGCCAGCGGCAATTCCCATGCACGCTTTCGCCTGTCCCCGGTGATCAAGAGCCAATCCAGAAAGCAACGCCTGCTCATCGAATTGAATCGAGTCGGGCGAGGTGGTTCGATTTATAAAAAAGAAATTGGGCGTCATATCGTTGGCGACGAACAGGCTCAGCCGACGCGAGTCATCAAAGTCTGCAGCAACCACACCCAAGCCGCGTCCTTCCGGAGCGACCAGTCCGTGATTTGCTGTCATGTCGGTGAAACGGCCATCACCGGCATTCAGATAAAAGCGATCCGGTTCGGCAACATAGTTCAGCGGGCTGCAGCGGGGCCGAACACGCTTGTTGCAGGGTTGAAAAATGTTTCCCCCGCCCAAGTAGGTCACCACATAAAGGTCCGGAAGGCCGTCCTGATTAAAGTCGGCCAGCACGCAACTCGATGTCCAGCCACCCGCCTGAGTCCCTGACGAGGTGGTCGCATCAGTGAATGTGCCGTCGCCATTGTTGCGGTACAACTGATTGGTCCCGATGTTCCCCACGTAAAGGTCAGGGAATCCGTCGTTATCAAAATCGCCGACAGTGACTCCTTGACCGAAGCCCGCATCCCGAAGCCCCGCAGCGTTTGTCACATTGACAAACGGCTGGTTCACCGGTGGCCCGTCCGAAGCCCCGGAATTGCGGAAAAGCTGATCGCAGCATGACGGATCGAAGTGAGCCGGAGGAAGGTTTCCGCCTTGGGTAAAGAACACATCAGGCCAGTGGTCGCCGTCATAGTCCAGCACGGCGATACCGCCGCCATTCATTTCCAGCATTGATTCCAGATCACCCTGGCCGGCCCCGTTCAGATAGGTAAAGTTCAACTCCAGTCTCGCTGAATCGTCTCGGAATGCGATCCGCGTCGAGGGGGTGTTCAGTTGTGAGGGGGCGAGCGGCGGTGAATCGCGATGGCGCGTCGGCAACGGGTAGCGGGAAAGATCGATCTTCCGAGCCGGATCGTGCGACGCAACAGTGACCGAGGAAGAACTCGTGAGGCTCCCGTACAGTCGGGCTTGCGTCGCTCTAGCCCAAGCTGGCTGGAGGTTTGTTTCTTGAAGCAATGTGTGGCACCATCCCGCAGCTTCCCAATGACGCCCCAGTGATTCCAACTGGCTGACAATTGAAGGGAGTATCTCGACGTTCGATTTGCCGGAGAGTGATGACATCTCCAGTGTGAGTTTCGTCAGTTTCTGCGCGCGTTCGGCAAAGGGGCAAGCTTGTTCGGGATGTCCTAGTGACACCAAGGATTGAGACAGGCGGTAATTGGCACCGGCGAGATTGGGGTTCAGTAGCAACGCTTCCCAATAACACCGAGCTGCACCTTCTGCTCGTCCCCATTTTTCGGCGGCGATCCCTCGATTTACCCAAATGTCCGGATGACTCTGGGCTGTCGGAGGCAGGCGATCGCATGCCTGATCAAACTCTTCCTGTGTCCCCGTTTCCGCTGCTATCTGTCCGAGCAGAGCGTGAGCTTCCAGCAACCCGGGGTGTTTCTCAATTACTGGTCTAAGCAGTTCTTTGGCCAACTGCGTTTGGTTGTCTCGCCAAGCCTGCTGGGCAAGAGCGAGCCGAGGCAGGGGTTCCGTTGGTACAGCCGCTAAACAACGCTGAGCATACTGTGAGGCCATTTCTAGGCTGCGGTCGTGCCTGCTGACGATCATGAGATAGTTTGCGGTGACCACTCCTGAACGGAGCCTATCGAGAGCCAATGCGCGCGCCTCCCAACCGCGCCCCTCTAGCGTCAACAGATAGATTAACTGATCTTGAACCGCTGCGTCATTGGGGACGATATGGAGCGATTTGAGCAACAGCTCTTCTGCCCGTAATACGTGGCCAGCATTCAACGCGATGCGGCCGAGATACTGCTGCGCCATGCTGTCCAGTCGGGGGTCATTACTGGACACTCGCTGAAAATAGGCCTGCGCCGAAGAAATATCCTGCATCGC
The DNA here is from genome assembly GCA_043757695.1 of Schlesneria sp. Lineage (GTDB taxonomy): Bacteria > Planctomycetota > Planctomycetia > Planctomycetales > Planctomycetaceae > Schlesneria. Next base: position 3,612 of record JAYVOX010000594.1, on the reverse strand, counting down.
CATGCTCGCCGAGCCGGCCACGACCAGCGCTCGGTCCGAGCGGGCGTGAGTTCGTAGCTCTTGGGTGGCCACAAGACGGGCGGAACCAAAATCGGCTCGACCAAGTGCCAGTTCCGCCTGAACGATCACAGGTAACGAGACTCTGGCAAACCAAGCAGAACCTAAGGCAATCACCAGTAATGCCCAGAACCAGTCCGGTATCGTCGATAAAGATCGAGTGGTTGGTATTGCCGCAGGAGATTTGCCATTAAAGACGACCTGAGGGACGGGCCTACGCGGATTCATGATGGCTTTCGGTCTCCACGATATCCCAGTACCAGAAACAGGGTTCCGGTAATGAATGTCACTGCCGCCAATGGGAGCAGGATCGACTGGGCGTAAGACTGATGGGGAAATCCGATCAGAAATGCATGGGAAAATGCCTGCTCGCCAGCCAGAATCAAGATCGCCCCGGTTACCGCGCGCATTCGTGAGTGCCTTGTTGTCAGATGGTGTGCAATGGAGAAAGAGTTTGCACAAGAACTCAAACGCTCTGGCTGATGAATCATCCCCGCGAACACTTTGGTCATGCGTGCCGCCCCAATTTATGAGACAGGATTTAATCCAAGTCCAGTCACTAGGATGATAGTTTGCTCTGGCGGCGACTCGCAATCACGGTTGTCTCTCAGGCGTCGCCAGCATGTTGGCCAAGATCAGCGGGCGAAGCTTTTTAGGAGAGCCAGCGAACTTCAGCGGTCGCCTGCCCGTCTGAATCACCAGCTTGAGCGGGATGCGGAGCGTAAGGACTGTAACCACGCGCCGATTGATGACCAGTGTGCCTCGTTAAGAAGTGACGAGACACACTGTGTGCGTTTGGGCGTGTCTATTATCGACGGGTCACTGAGCCGTCGGGGTCGGGCGGGGGGCGACAATTGGAGACGGGGTTGGTTGAAGCGGATGCGTTGTTGTTGTAGAGGTTTCGCAGCAGGGGCGATCCGCTTGCAGTGGAGGCAAAGATGGCGATGGTGTCAGGATTTGGTCGGAGTTGGTGGGCAGTATGTTGAGGTTGGTCGGTTGGCAGCCGCAACCGGATCCGCCTTCGCCGAGAAGTGCGTGACCGCAGCTTCCACAGATTGGGGAGCAGAGCGCGGCCTTGGGGCGACCCAGCACGATGGGTTCTGGCGGGAGGACGATGGGGCGGTCTTGAGGGCGGACTCCTTTGGCTCGCCAGTCGATGAAGACTGATCCGGCAGTGGATGCCGCACAGCCTTGGAATCCGCGGATGGCGTAGCTCTGGTCGAGTCGTCGGAAGGCGCGGGCCACGTCCGACAATTCGCCATTCACGGATCGGGCCACAGCGTCGAGGCCACGCTCACGATTGTCGTGAACGATGATCGCGCGCGGGCGATGCCCCGACGTGGGGTCTGTTCCGTCTCGCCTCAAGTTGCCAAGGGCCTCGCGCCGTTGGACTTCTGCGGCGGCGGCTCGCTCCAAATCGGGAGCGGCCAATTCTTGAGCGGTGACGGCCGATGTTATCGCACCCCACAGCAACACGCTGACCAATCCCACGCGGCCCCAATGCGTCATCTGATTGCTCCTTAGATTCGACTCAACGTCACAACACATTTCACGCCGATACTCATAACACTTCGTCATCGCGCTTCTCCAAGACAGAGACAGAACCTCGCGGCTTCTCGGTGAAGCCGCCTGCATGGCGGGCTGACTCTTTGACGCGACCGACTTCATCGCCGACTGAACCAACCTGCTCACATGATGATTGGACAGACGTGACTTTGAATCAACCTGACTGAACAAAACTGATCGTGCTGAAACTGAGTTGCTGTGTGCGAAGACTCGATTGTGAATCGGACTCTGATCCTGACTTGGCAGGCAATGTGTCAACTCGCAACGGACTTGGCAACATCGCCGTTCGCATCATCACGATGATGGTCGAGCGTCGCTTCCCCTCACGGCGCGAACATGCGATATGTTGCGCCGTCGAACAGAACCTCATTTCGCGACGGAACAGTGTCGATGTCCGAGTCAACTTCCCTCCCTGAGATCGACTTCGCTCGCGTGGCGGCGGAACTGCATCTGCGGTTTGAGCAAGTGCAGCAGACGATGCTGTTGCTCGACGAGGGCAACACGGTCCCGTTCATCACGCGCTATCGCAAAGAGCGCACGGGCAATCTCGATGAAGAGCAGATTCGTGCGATCCAAGAGCGAGTCCAACTGCTGCGACAACTGGCTGAGCGTGCGGCCGACATCCTGCGCATGATCGACAGTCAGGGGAAGATGACTCCCGAAATGCGTGCCGAGATTGCACGAGCCGACTCGCTGAAACGACTTGAAGACCTCTACTTACCGTTCCGACCGAAGCGCCGTTCGCGGGCGACGATTGCGAAGGAACGTGGCCTTGAACCGCTGGCCGATGCGATTTGGAATCAGTCCGTCGCGCAGGCCGGTTTGAATCCAGCGGCGAAAGCGTTCATCCAGCCGGACCTCGAAGTGCTTGATGAAGCGGCGGCACTGGCGGGGGCGGCCGACATCCTGGCCGAGCGAATTTCGGACGACGCCGATCTTCGTCAGCGTTGCCGCAACGTGGCCAAGCAGACGGGGCGAGTCACTTCGCTCGCAACGAAGACTGCCGAGCAAACTCACCCCGAATTCCGCGACTACTTCGACTACGCGGAGCCGATTGGCAAGATGCCGCCGCATCGCGTGCTCGCGCTGAATCGCGGTGAAGAGCAGAAGGCGTTGCGAGTCGCGTTCGAGTGGGATGAGGGACTCGCGCAACGGACGACGGACGAGCATCTCCAAGTGGCGCGGCACTCCTGTCGGGAGTTTCTCGCGGCGTGTGCCCACGATGCTCTTGAGCGATTCATTCATCCCGCGCTGGATCGCGAGGTTCGTCGCGACCTGACTGAGAAGGCGGAACGTCACGCGATCAGTGTCTTCGCACAGAACCTGCGCCAACTGTTGTTGCAGCCGCCGCTCAAGGATCAACGCATCCTCGCGATTGACCCCGGCTTTCGCTCGGGTTGCAAGCTCGCGGCGCTCGATGAGTTTGGAAACGTGCTGGCCGTCGATGTGATGCACATTGTGGGATCGGCTGATCGTCGCGCGGAGGCTCGCGCGAAGCTAGTCGCGTTCCTTCGAGAACATCACTGCACCGTGATTGCGATCGGCAACGGCACCGCGTGTCGCGAGACCGAAGAGCTGGTGGGTGAGATGATCTCGACCGACTGCTCGGAAGCGAGATACATCGTCGTGAACGAAGCGGGGGCCAGCATCTACTCGACGAGTTCGGTCGCTCAGCAGGAGTTTGCCAATCTCGACGCCATCGCACGCGGCACGATCAGCATCGGTCGGCGGCTGCAAGACCCGCTCAGCGAACTCGTCAAAATCGAGCCGCAGCACATTGGCGTCGGCATGTACCAGCACGATCTCAACGCGAAGCAGTTGAAGGAAGCACTCGATCAGGTGGTCGAGTCGTGCGTGAACTTTGTCGGCGTCGATTTGAACACCGCGAGCCTGTCGCTGCTGGTTCACGTGTCGGGTTTCAGTCAGTCGATCGCGCGGCGGGTGGTCGAGCATCGTGAGCAAAGCGGCCGGTTCCAAAATCGGAAGCAG
>JAYVOX010000593.1:0-4131 GCA_043757695.1 Schlesneria sp. | reverse complement strand
TAGGGTGGGCACTGCCCACCACAATCGGTCGTTGATGGTGGGCAGTGCCCACCCTACGGAAGGTATGGCCTTCGACTTTCCGGACAGACACCTAGGCTGCCCTTGTTCAACGGGCTGCGAGGTCGCTGGTGCCAGCCTACGAAGAAACACGGGCCGGGTGTTCGTGATTCGGCGAGCGGCAGGAAATGTTTTACACCACCCGCAATACGGGTACGACAACTCCTGCAGGGCCAATGCCTTTTTGAAACTGGGAGGGATGTCGGGTGGGACCAGCGGCGTTTCGCCGCGCCGGCCCACCACAACCGGAACAATGCAAGCCATGCCTGCAAACATAGTGGTCCGGTGAATCTGATTTGACAGTCCAGTCAACGACGTTTGGCCGCTACGCCATCGGCGTGCGCGACGATCAACGCTGGACTTCCATCCGCTCCCACGCCGATGGCGTTGGGGCTAAACCTCTCGCGGCCATGAGTGAGATGTTTTAGGCGAGCCGTGGGCCGTAAGTTTCTAGCAACGATCAAGAACCCGCGGCCTTACGGCGTGCGGCTCGCCAAAGTCTCGTGTTTGGCCGCGTGCGGTATAAACGTGTCAATTCCGTGTTGACGTTTTAGGCGAGCCGTGGGCCGTAAGGCCACGGGTTTCTGGCAACGATGCAACCAGGGCCGGGTGTGCGTGATTACTTCAGGCCGTTCATCTGGGTAAACAGGACGGTGTCGGCGATCATTCGACCGCCGGAGACAGTGGCCGTGCCGCAGCCTTTATCACTGATGGTCACCGTCATATTGCCGGGATTCAGATAAGGGCCGGGGATCGGCGGCACCCAGACGAAGTTCTCATAGAGCTGCGTAATGCTGGTGGTTGACCTTTTGTAAGGCAGCATCTGTGTAGACGTATTGAGAAAGTTGTCAACGCCAGCACCGTGACCCGTTCGTGATCCAGCAAGTTTCTGAAGGTGCGGGTGACCGTCAGCGGGATCCCGGTCACGACACTTGTCAGTGTCGCCTGGGCGTTGATTTGAAAAGTGGAGGCCGTGCGCGAGGCGGGCGGGACGGTCACATAGGATCCCACCGGAATCCCCGGCCCCGAAACGAGATCCCCGACTTGAATCTCATTACCCGAATAGGCCCCTAAGTTGAGTGTCGCCGTCCCTTCTGGCAGCAGGGTGATTGTTTTGCTGTCTTTCGTGGTCGTCGCCCGGAGAGGATTCGTACTGTACGTGGCATTGATTCGACTCGCGTTGCCGATGTTCTTGCAAAACTGAATTTCCACCTTCCAATATCCATAGGGCAGAGAAGACGCTTTCCACGTCGCCGTCCGCAAGCCGCTGCCGTTGGTTGCAATCGCGTCGATGGTGCCGCCGGTCGCCTGAGACTTGACTTTGGTGACGCCATCGGACCTCGTCAGAGGTTTCCAAATGATCGGGTTCGCAACGGTGCTTACGGTGGGAACCAAAGTGTGTGGATTCTGACCTGAAGCGGCCGACGCGGACTGGGGCAGGATGAGTCCCGTCGCTGCCGCCGCCACCGTGATCTGACCGGCCCGTTTGAATAACTCACGGCGGGTCAGTTCACCGTCCCTGCGGAGAGCGACCTCGTTCGCAACAGCCACGTCCAGCGGCGAATGACCAAGTCCGCATGACTCCGCTGCGGAACGATCGCTGAATAAGTGTGACATGCTGATTCCTTTGCGGTGGGTGTGCGTATCGAAAGACCCGGGTCGCGCATTTGTCCTGTTTCCAAAGCCAGTAACACTTATCGGAGAAGTCTGAGCGATTGTCAGCAATTAAACTGGTCTGTGGAATTTACAGCAGGTACGCGGGAGCGACGATCAAGAGCAAGAACCCGCAGCCTTACGGCATGCGGCTCGCCTGAAGAAATGTAGGTGGGTGGCTCTGCTTGATCGGCCAATCAAGAGCGACCGCCTGGCAAAGTTGCCGTGTGCAAGACGAGTGACCGATGTCGGGCGGGGTGGCCTTGCTTGATGGCAAACAGCGTTGGGCGTGCCACGGTTTCGGAGCCTGCGGAGAAATAGTGCCGACGCGGGGCAACGTCACGAAGAACGTTGCTTCGCCGCTAACTCCGGCTAGGTGTCTGTCCGAATAGGCGAAGGTCATACCTTCTGTAGGGTGGGCACTCCCCACCATCAACGACCGATTGTGGTGGGCAGTGCCCACCCTACGGGTATCCGGACAGACACCTAGGTCTTGCTCCAGCGGGCTTCGTTCCCCGTGGTCGATGGAATTGGCTTCGAGCGGCCTCGACAGGGGCTTCGTTTCTGACTCACCAGCGAACGTCGAACCGATCTCACTGAGCGACAGTTGCGGAGGCATGGCTTGGCGGATCGCAGACAGCCAACGCGACGGAGCGGCTTGGAGTCGCAAGAGACCGATCAGTCGCTCCTCGTGCTCGACCGCCGTCCATTCGTGGAGCAGTGTTTGAGACAGGCCGAGCTTCGCGTGGAGGTCACGGCTCTGGCGATGCAGTTCGTTGCGGCGAGCAACAAGCTGATTGGTCACACACGTCATTGTGCCCCAACTTGTCGCAATCAATGTCACTGCCACGACCAGCCACACGCACGGCCCGCTGTTGCTGGGTGGCGTCTCGCGGAGACACACGTAGTCGGCAGGAAGAAAGTCGATGTCTTGCATGGGAGGGAAATGCGAGTGAATGAAGGGATGGGCGAACGCGCCCGTGGATGGTCTGAGGACGAACGGTCACGGGATTCGTTTCATGGCCAGCCCAAGTGCCGTGGCCCAGCGACCCGGACTGCGCTGAGGATTGGCGGAGGCCGCTGTTTGGTGCAGTCCATTGAGGGGATTCAGGGCCTGGCTTTTCAGGCCGACGCGATCACCGAAATATTCGGCAAACCACGGAGCGGCCTCGGTGCCGGAGACAATCAGACTGTCGAGCAGCCGACCTCGAAACGTGACCTTGTAATACCTCAGGCAGAGTTCAAACTCTGCCACCAGTGCGTCGAAGCTGGGCCGCAGCGCTTCGATGATCGCGCGGTGAACTTCGTCTTCGCCATTCAGTTCGTCTTGAGAGAATACGTCCGCACGCATACTCGACGCAGTCTCCAAATCGACGGCGAGTGACTGAGACACCGCCGCATCGAACGAGTTGCCTCCGATCGGAAACGACTTCATGAACAGCACACGCGACCCCTCGGTGAACATCACCGTCGAAGTCGTCTCACCGCAGAACAGGTATCCCATGCGGGACGTGCCGGTGGTCTGACTGGCGCGATGCAAACTTCGTAGCCACGCACACGGTTCGATGTCGATGCCGACCGGCGCGAGGCCCGCCTGTTCGAGCAATCGCAACCGTCGGCAGATGGCTTCGCGCGGCGTGGCGATCAGAATCACTTCCTGCTTGGCCAGTTTGTCTTGCTTGACCTCACCAACAAGCAGATGCCGCACTTCGGCCTCGTCGATGGGATAGGGCAGACGTTCGGCCGCCTCAACTCGAATCAGCTTGGCGATCTCATCTGGAGGAAGCTGCGGTAGCCGAACGGTTTCAATGAAGAGTTCGTCGGCACATAGGCAGCTCACGACCTGGCGTCCAGTGAGACGTTGATCGACGACCAGCCGACGCAGCGACTCCGCCGTAACACGTTCGGCGTCGTCGGAAGACATCCCGGCCACCTGCGGGAATTGGCACTGAGCGGCTGTCCGCAATTCGAGTCGCTCCGCCGTCCCCGCCAACTGCACGACGGTGGCCGAACGCAGCCCGAGATGCAGGCCGAGTGGGATTCGCGCGGTTCGAGTGAGAGTCAGCATGATGGATTGGAGTTGGTCGCGAGTACGGGAGGGAGAGATCGCAGACTCCACGTCCACTTCTCCCAAAGAAAAAAGAAAGCGCGGCAAGGTCCCCTCGAAGCTCCCAGCTCCTCCTTGCCGCGCTCGGGCAACTGATCCCGCAGAGCGGAACCAGCTACGTTTCAGTGATCGCGTCGAACAGTATGTTGGCCGGGTTGCCCCGACACCAAGGAACATAGGCCAGGTTCGCGAGTCGTCAAATCGTTTCTCGCAGGTTCTGGAAATTAGGCCACGTCAGCATTCCAGCGTTCGGTGCGGGTCAACGATCGGCACGGGTCTCCCGACCCCGCCGAAACGCCCGACCGCAGGTCTCC
>JAYVOX010000592.1:0-4142 GCA_043757695.1 Schlesneria sp. | reverse complement strand
GCTTTGAGAAAATGGTTAATGGCGTTGCCCGTTGGGGCAATAATGACGGCTCGAAACACTTGAAAACATCACACCTGCAATCCGGTAGAGTCAGGAAGTTTCTATTGGTTCGCCAGACTCATTTCTTCATCCGTGCGCCGGCCCTGCCATCCGTGCGATTCCTCTCTGAATCGGTCAGCGGAGATCGCACAGATGGCAGGGCCGGGGCACGGATGGAAACCAAAACAGTCGCTCTCACTTCTTTCCGTTGAAAACAGTTCGGCCCTGTGCGGCGTCGGGACGAATCTCGCGATTACGTAGAGCCACCGACGAGCCGCACTGTTCCTGCGTAGTAACGACGGAGCCGTTCCCCGTCGTTCACAAGCAGTGCGCCGTCCGTGGCAATACCGAGACAGTCACCCGTGCATTCGGGTTCAGTGGCGGAGACTCTGATTCGACGATCACTCAACACGCAGAAGCGAGTCCACCGCGCGACGAGCTCAAACGAACCCTCTGCCAACGAGATGAGGTTTGTTTCCCAACGTTGCAGGAAGCAGTGCAGCACGTCGGCGGCGGCGATCTCGCGGCCCGACGACTCGCGCATCGAGGTCGCGATGGACCGCAACTCATCCGGCGCAGTGGCAAACGCCGTGTTGACGTTCCAGCCCAGACCGGCCACCAAACGACCGGGCATTCGTTCCGGCTGCTCGATCAGAATTCCGCAGACCTTGCGACCGTCGAGCCACACGTCATTGGGCCACTTCAAGCCGACGGAGGCTTCCGGCAGAAAGGTCTCGATCGTCTCGGCCACAGTTAGTCCGGTGACGAGCGAAAACTGCGGCCACAGGTTTTGGGTGATCCCCAATGTGGTCATGTCAAACAGAACCGAGAACATCAGCGTGCCGCCACTGCCATACCAGCGATTGGCACCGCGTCCTCGCCCCGCGTGCTGCTGTGTCGCTCCGATTAGACACGGCGTGACGACAGCAGCATCTCCCGCCCATTGCAGCGCGAGATCATTCGTCGAAGCGGTCTCATCGAACCATTCCGCTCGCCGTAGAAACGTCGTTGCGACGAGTTGCTCGGTATCAATCACAACTTCATTGACCAAGACATTGAACCTCTCATCACATGCAGTACGCCCGATTTACTGTAGTCCCGTCGCTCCGCCGACGGGACGGTCGGAACGGTATGCCATTAGACCGGCCAGTTCAGCAGACCGGCCAATCCTTGCCGCTCAGGGTATAACGCCACACGGAGAAACTTACTGGCTCATCGAGGAGGAAATTCGTGCCGCTGAAGACTCGAAACGTTGTTGTGATGGGGCTGTGTTGCTTCGTTGGATTCCTGTGCTGCTTGACCGGACTCACGGTCGCTGCGTTGCACGGGGAAGAACCGACCTCCGCCTCGCGAGGCTACTCGTTGCTGAGGACTCATCCGTACCTCCCACCCGATTTCGATGAAGCAGTTCTCTCGTCGTTGTGGATGGTCTGGCCGGAACCGGAGCGATCTGAGGCCGAGCGGTCGGATGCGGTGACTCGTCGCCGTCTGATCTTTTCGTACTACGGGATCATTCCCGAAAGTCTCCGATCCGATCCCGACTCGCGCGACGCTGGCGCTGTGGATCGCCAGCCCAACGACGATCGCCAGCAAGAGGTTGATCGCCAACCCGCAGTCGCGGTGAAACCGCTCGGTTACGTGGTCGATGCGAACGGCACTTGGGCCATGAACTGCTTGGCCTGTCACGGCGGCAAGGTCGCAGGACGAGTCATCCCCGGCCTGCCGAACTCACACACCGCCCTGCAAACGTTGACCGAGGACGTGCGACTCGTGAAGTTGCAGCAGGGAAAGAAGCTCACGCATCTCGACCTCGCGACGTTGCAATTGCCACTCAGCACCACCAACGGCACGACCAACGCGGTGATGTTTGGAGTCGTCCTCGGGACGTACCGCAACCTCGACATGACCGTCGATACGAGCCGCAAGTTGCCGAAGCTGCTCCATCACGACATGGACGCGCCGCCGTTCTGGAACGTCCGCAAGAAGCAATCGCTCTATGCAGATGGCCATGCGCCGAAGACCCCTCGACCCCTGATGCAGTTCATCCTGCTGCCGCGTGTGACTCCCGCGACACTCGCCGAATGGGAGCCACAGTTCGCGGACTTGCTCGCTTGGATCGAATCCCTCGAACCGCCGAAGTACCCGTTCGAAATCAATCGCGAACTGGCGTCACGCGGCGAGCGGGTCTTCGTCGAGAACTGTTCGCGCTGCCACGGCACCTACGGCCCGAACGGTAAGTACGAACAACACACCGTCGCGCTCGATGAAGTCGGAACCGATCCACTGCGATTCCGATCGCTCACGGTGGAGCATCGTCAGTGGGTGAAGGACGGTTGGCTGAGTCGTTTCGGAGCCGATCCCGTGGAGGTCAACCCGGTGGGCTATGTCGCTCCGCCACTCGATGGCCTCTGGGCGAGTGCCCCGTATTTTCACAACGGCTCGGTCCCGACGTTGTGGCACGTCCTGCATCCCGATGCGCGACCACTCGTCTGGAAGAGAGCCGAGGACGGCTACGATCGGGACAAAGTGGGTCTTGAAGTCGAGACCTTCGAGAACGTCCCGCGCTCCGCCAAGCAGTCCGCTCAACGCCGCCGCTACTTCGACGCGAAGCTCCCCGGCAAGAGCGTCTCAGGTCACACGTTCCCGAACGTGCTCGATGAAGCCGACAAGCGATCGTTGCTCGAATATCTCAAAACGTTGTGACCCGCGCTTTAGGATGACGCTGACACCCTCAACTCAGCGGTAAGGTGTGGGGAGTCTTCGGAACACACCGTCGTGATTTCCCAATGCGGTGTGTTCCGAAGACTCCAGCGAGGCGTTGCCTCAGACCGAGTGCAATGTCCAACCGGCGGCAATTGCCAATTGTTTTATCCGTGCCCCAGCTGAGCCATTCGTGCTAATCCCGTTTTGGATAGCACGGATGGCTAACAGCCTGTTGAAAACGTAGCTTGGACGCCTCGTCCGAGCGAAAACCAATTGGAAACGGACGGACGAGGCGTCCATCCTACGGTTCTTCAACAGGCTGCTAAGCCGGGGCACGGATGACGCGAAACCCGCCTTCAGTCTGAAGTCGAACAAACTTGACTCAATTGCAACACATTGAGAACTCGAAGAAGTCCACACACCCTACGATCAAGGTTCACGCTTGCTCCCTAACCTCAGTCGATGATCTTGCTGATTGGGTACTCGACGATTCCCTTCGCGCCGGCCGCCTTCAGTCGCGGCACGATCATGCGGACATACGATTCATCGACGATCGTGTTCACATCAACCCAATCAGGATCGGAGAGCGAGGCCACGGTCGGCTTTTGCAGCGCGGGCAGCTCCTTCAAGATTAAGGCGAGATCGGCACGACGGACGTTCATCATCAGTCCGACTTTGCCTTCCGCCGCGAGGCAGGAATGCAACATCAGGGCAATGTTTTCGAGCTTCTCGCGTTTGGCCGAGTTCTGCCATGACGCTTTGTTCGCGATGAACCGCGTCGTGCTTTGTAGGACTTCCTCGACGATGCGCAGGTTGTTTGCCTTCAGCGAACTGCCAGTCTCCGTCACTTCGACGATGGCGTCGGCCAGCTTGGGAGGTTTGACCTCCGTCGCACCCCACGAGAACTCGACATGTGCGGTCACACCGTGCTGGGCGAGGTAGCGCGTCGTCAGCCCCACGACCTCCGTGGCGATCCGCTTCCCCTCAAGGTCTTTCACCGATTGAACGGGCGATTCATTCGGGACGCACAACACCCAACGCACGGGTCGGCGGCTGACTTTCGAGAACATCAGCTCACAGACTTCGTGGACGTGAGCTTCGTTTTCCAAGACCCAGTCGTGACCGGTGATCCCCGCGTCGAGCACGCCCTGCTCGACGTAGCGCGCCATTTCTTGAGCGCGAATCAACATGCACTCGATCTCGACATCGTCGATCTCGGGATAGTACGAGCGCGACGAGAACTTGATCGTGTAGCCCGCCTTCTTAAAAAGTTCGGCGGTCGCGTCTTGCAGACTGCCAGCGGGGATGCCCAATTTGATCAGCTTGTCAGCCATAGTCGTGAGCCGAATTCCGTGAGTCGTGAAGGTGAAGTAAGGCAGAAAAGTGAAGAAGCTCAGTTG
>JAYVOX010000591.1:0-4161 GCA_043757695.1 Schlesneria sp. | reverse complement strand
CGCGGCAGATTCTCACTCGGCCTGCCTGCTGCGGCAACCGGCAATTGACAGATTCGGCTGTTCCGTTGGAAAGCCGAATTCTCGCCAAGTTTCTCGGCAAGCGCAGAGCGTCGCTTCTCAGAGGTGTGGTCGGTTGCTATTCTCTCGCCCCTTCGTCCCCAGCCTGTGGGGCGGTTCATTTGAAAGTGGAGATGATCTCGTCATGGCCAAGAACACACGTAAAGTCAACAAAGCCAACCACGGCAAGCGCCCCGCCAGCTCAAAGGCTCGCAAAGCCAAGCGTCGCAAGATGGGTGTCTAACCCTAGGTTGGTGATCCACAACGGTTCGCTGCTTCCTCAATTCACATTTCGGAAGCGGGGGCGGGACGAGTTCTATCTCGGGCGTGGATCGATTCTGTTCAAAACGAATTCCACAAGGCGGGGCAACCCGCCTTGTGGCTTTTGTGAGCGAGCGAAGTGCTCGGCACGGGTCTCCCGACCCCGCCGAAACGCCCGACCGCAGGTCTCCTCTTCGGTTCTCAGCAGGCATCGTGAAGAGCCGCCATATCATCCTGCTTGCTCGTGAATGAACACTGCATTTTGGCAGGGCACCAGCCGCGCAACCCCGTCTTGTCCGAAGTCGATGTAAGAACTACAACCCCGCCCGCGCGAGCCGCCCCTCGGGGGACAGAGCCGTGCAGACAGTGTTCTTTATCACTCGGCGGATGCACGGATGTTCCATCGCCTGAAACGCTGGCTCAGTCCAGACTTGGCCATCGACTTGGGGACGGCCAACACGCTGATCGCCGTTCAAGGCGAAGGGGTGGTGCTGGACGAACCGTCGGTCGTGGCCCTGCAAAAGGGGACGCGGCGCGTACTGGGGCGCGGGACTGCGGTCGGCAAACTGGCTCGACAAATGCTCGGCCGCACGCCCGATTCGATCACCACAGTCAAGCCGATTCAGGACGGCGCGATTACCGACTTCGAGTTGTGTGAGTCGATGCTGCGGTACTTCATTCGCAAGGCCGCGCGCACGACGCCGGGCATTCGACCAAACGTGGTGATGGCCGTTTCGGGCGGCATCACAAACGTCGAAAAACGGGCCGTCTTCAATAGTGCCGAGCGAGCGGGAGCGGGTCGCGTCTATCTCGTCACCGAATCGAAAGCAGCGGGGATTGGAGCGGGACTGCCGATCGCCGAGCCGCTGGCCAGTTTGATCTGTGACATTGGCGGCGGCACGACCGAAGTCGCGGTTCTCAGTCTGACCGAGATCGTTGCGGGGAAGTCGCTCCGAATTGCAGGGGACGAATTCGACCAAGCGATCATCGACTACCTCCGTCACAACTTCTCGCTGCGGATCGGCGATCAGACGGCCGAGCAACTCAAAATGCGGATCGGCTGCGCGTACCCACTCGATGCGGAACGAACGGGCGAAGTGCGCGGCATTGATGCAGTGAGTGGTGTGCCTCGACGCGCCATCATCACCAGCGAAGAGTTGCGTGAGGCGGTGCGTGGTCCGCTGGACTCGATTCTCAGCGGGGTGAAGAGCGTCATCGAACAGTGCGATCCCGAACTCGTCGCCGACTTGTCTGACACCGGGATGGTGTTGTCGGGCGGCGGAGCCTTGCTACCGGGACTCGATCAATTCTTCCGTGAGCAACTGGGAATTCCCGTCCGTGTCGCGGCCGATCCTCAACGAGCCGTGGTGCGCGGCGCTGCCATCTGCGTCGAACATCTCGCTCAATGGAAAGACCGCTTGGAAACCAGCGACGGGAACGTGTGACACGGGTGTCAGTGTCGAGGGCGTCGTTGAACTGCCCTGTCGAATCGCGTGGGCATGAGTGACGGTTTTGGTCTTGGTGAGCCGGGTGCCGTAAGGCCCCGGATTCTTGACTGGAAGAGTCCGGAGGCTGACGCCCAATGGCATTTTGTTTTAGAGCAACCGAACACATCAGCCGGAACGCGCTAGCGTCCGGTTCTCGTAATTCTCAGCAAACCGGACGCTAGGTGTCTGTCCGGATACCCGTAGGGTGGGCACTGCCCACCAAAATCGGTCGTGGATGGTGGGCAGTGCCCACCCTACAGAAGGTATGACCTTCGCCTATCCGGACAGACACCTAGCGCGTTCCGGCTGATTTCTAAAACCAAGTGCCATTGGGCTAACGCCCTCCGGCTCACTCGCTTTGTAAGGAACCTCTGCATGTCGCCATGGACGCTGCCAACTACGTGCGGATTGGTGTTGGCCGGAGTCGGTCTGTCGTTCGCGCCTGACGCCGTGTCGTCGCGGTTGGGCGGTGCGGCGGCGGATGTCATGCGACCGGGGCAACAGGCCGTGCGTGTGGCGGGCGACTCGCTGCGTGACGGGCTATTCGAGATGACATCTCTGTCGGCGCGAACTCAACAGCGTGAACTGACACGTTTGCAGGAAGAACTTGCCGCTGCGAATGCGCGCAGCGCAGTGTTGATCGCACGATTGGCAGAGTCTCACGATCAGCGGACTCTGGCGTCCGCGTTGCCGTCTACGCTCCGGAGTTTGCCTCGTCTTGCCTCACCATCACTCGTCGAGGCGGCCGTGCTGGGTGACGCACTGGCGGAGCAATGGCGGAGCGGGAAGTTGCTCGATCGCGGCGCGGCGAACGGGGTCCGTGAGTCTTCGCTCGTCGTGAGCAGTCGGCAGCCGTTGATAGACCTCGGGCAGGATGGCGAGTTATTGCCGGAGGACTCGGTGTTGCTGGGTCGCAGTGTGATTGGCAAGGTTGAGCGAGTTGGTCGTTGGACGAGCACGCTGTTGCTGCTGACCGATGCCACTTATCGCGGTCGCGCCCAGTTGATTCATGCGGCCAACGCGGGCTATGCGTGGGGCGGTCGCGGCATTTTGAAGGGGCAGGGAGGAACGCTCTGCAAACTGGACGGGATTCCGGCCACGGAGTCGGTTCAAGTCGGCGATGGGGTCTACACGGCAGAGCGCGATGGACTCGTGACGACACCGCTGTACTACGGTCGCGTCGTGCAAGCGACGCTTGGTCCCGACGATCGTGAATGGCAGGTTCTCGTGGAGCCAGCCCCGCTGCCCAATCGGCTGACCTCAGTGCAAATCCTGCGGATGAACGTGAACGCCGAACGCTTGGCAGCGGGGATGTAGTGCGCGTCAAAACGTTCACACGAGACGGGGCACTGCGAAGGAGTCGAGGTTGTGTTGAAGGTCTGTTCGATCCTGAGTTCGATCTACATTGCAGTCGCTGTGCAGGGAAGCGCGATCGTGGGGGAAGGTTCGATGTGGTGTCGTCCGTTCCTGCCCGCGTTGGCTCTCGTCGCGATCTTGTTCTGGTCGGAAGGGGTGGCGGCGGTCCTGTGGTCGGCGTGCCTAGGTTTGCTGTTGGACGGACTGTCGCTGGATCGGTTGGGTGTTCAGATGGGACTGGCGGCGCTGCTCGGTTGCGGTCTGCAAGTCGCGCGCGAGCAACGTCGGTCGATTGGTGCGGTGACGTTCGTGGGGATGGTCCTAGTAGTGACTTTTGCGTGGCGTGTGGCAGCGCCGTTCATGCTTGGTCTGCTCGATGGAAGAACGACAGACGTGTCGGGAGTCTTCGCTGCGGCAGTCGTGGAAGCGGTCGCCACGGCGGGACTCGCAGCGGTGATCGCGTGCGGTGACAGGCTCGTGTGGGGAGGCTCGCGCCGCGCGCCGGCTTAGCAGCCCGTTGAAAAAATGGTATCGGGAGGGCGAGGCTCCCGCCGAGCCGTTCTCGGTAGGGATATCGCTCGTTTCTCGCGGCTCGGCGGGAGCCTCGCCCTCCCTTTTTCAACAGGCTGTTAGCTGTCGAGTGGGTTGGCTGGTTCAGTTGTGGCAGGTGGAAACAGCAATGTGGAATCAGTTGGCATCGGTGTGGCAGAGCGATGACTTGCAACAGGCGAGTCGTTGGGATGCGGATCGCGCGCCAAGATTGCGACTGGTCTTGTTGTGGCTCGGGATGATCGTGCCGCTGATCGTGGTGGCCGCGCGGATGATGCAGCTTCAGGTGGCGCTGCGAGCGGACTTCACGTCGGGGTTCGAGCAGACCTACGAAGTGCGTGAAGAAATTCCAGCGCGCGACGGTCGCATCCTCGCGGCAGACGGCAGCGTGCTGGCAGGTGAGATCGAGCGGTACGAACTTCAAGTTCACTTTCGTCTCATCCAAGAACCC
>JAYVOX010000590.1:0-15804 GCA_043757695.1 Schlesneria sp. | reverse complement strand
TACGCTTGAGATGGCAGGGAGGCCGTCATGAGCTTCGGAAGCAGCCCACAACGTTCGGTTTCCAAAACCCGGTGCGATGTGCAGATCCGCTGGATGATCCGCCGCGACATGTCGGAGGTACTCGACATCGAACGGCAGTGCTTTGAGTTCGCGTGGTCCGAGGAAGACTTCCTTTGCTGTTTGCGGCAACGCAATTGCATTGGCATGGTGGCCGAACGCCAAGAGCGGATCGTCGGCTTCATGATCTACGAACTACTCAAGTCACAGCTCCACGTGCTCAACTTTGCGGTCGCCCCGTGGTCACGAAGACAGGGCGTCGCCAGTCAAATGGTCGAGAAGCTGGTCAACAAGCTCTCGCAACAGCGGCGTCAGGAAATCTGTCTGGAAGTGCGTGAGACCAATCTCGCGGCACAACTGTTCTTCCGTAGCCAGGGTCTGCAAGCGAACGGTGTGCTGCGCGGTCACTACGAAGACACGGAAGAAGATGCCTACGTGATGCGTTACCAGCTTTACCCCGGCGACGAACAGATTCTCCCGTTTGTTCCGCGCAACCGGATCGCCCGCATCGGAGATGACTCCGACGCCGAGGCCGCTTGAGTTGTCCGTGATCGCCGTCTAGCACCCAATGGCACTTACTTTAGAAAAGTCACCCGCAGCGTCAGCAAGGAAGTACCGTTGTTTGCGATGTGTTGGCCTCCCTCGCTGACGCTGCGGGTTACTAAAGTCAGTGCCATCTCTAGTGGCTCGACCACTCTGATTTGACAGGTAGCCACGTTCGCCAGAACGTGGGAAACCCGCACTCTGGCGAGTGCGGCTACCTTTCAGGACAGACAGGACGAGGCACTAGGTGTCTGTCCGGATACCCGTAGTGTGGGCACTGCCCACCACAATCGGTCGTGGATGGTGGGCAGTGCCCACCCTACAGAAGGGATGACCTTCGCCTATCCGGACAGACACCTAGCACCACGCAGCGGCGATCATGTTGGACAGCCGTGACAGACTGTGACCGGCAGGCTCTTGCGGTGTGGTCGTGAGAATCACCGCGAAGTGTTGTTGATCTGGGTCGATCCACAACACGGTGCCCGTCGCGCCCCAGTGGCCGAACGTGTTGGGACCGAGCAGGTCGCCAAAGTTCGCGCTATGAGCAGGCCAGTTCAGCCGCCAGCCCAATCCCCACGGACGGCAGCGACGCTCATCGCTGGGAACGTCGCGCATCGCGTTCAGTTGGTTGCGAGTCGCGGCAGCGATGGTCGCGGGGCTGAGGAGTCGGCTCCCCGCGCGGCTCGTTCCACCACGCAACAGGAACTGTGCGAACGTCGCGAGATCGCGGGCCGTGACCAGCAAGCCGCCCCACGGTGCGCCGAGCTGCCTCCAATAACGGCTGTTCCAATTCCACGTCGAGCCAGCCAAGTGGTCAGCCGGAACATGAACAGTCGGAATGCGAACAAGCTGCTGCGCATCACCTGCGAACCATTCGTCCGGCGCACCGAGCCACGTGTCGTGCATTCCCAGGGACTTGAACAACTCTTGCTGGAGAAAATCCGCGCACGAGCGGCCGGTGACGCGCGCGATGATCTCCCCCAAGATCGTGAAGCCCATGCTTTGGTACTGGACACCGCGTCCCGGCGGAAAAGTGAGCGGTTCCTCACACGTCCGTGCCACAAAGCGACTCAGCGGCGCATGCGCTTGCCGCAGTTCGAGATTGTCGGGAAGCATGTCGGGCAGTCCCGAAGTATGAGTCAGCAGATGGCGAACTTCGACACCGTGCTTTCCGTTGCGACCGAACTCGGGGATGAAGTCGGTCACGCGATCGCCGAGCGTCAAAAGTCCCCGTTCGACGAGCAGCAGCGTCCCCATCGCGACGATCGGCTTGGTGATGGATGCGACCAGAAACAGCGCGTCCGCTCGCAGCGGGACGGTCGCCTCGGGAGTCTGCCAGCCGAGATGAACCGGACCTTCAAGCGAGTTCGTTGTGCCCGCAGCCAGAGCCACCGATGTCAGGGCTTTCGTGCGGCACATCTCCGCCGCCAAGTTCACCGCCGCTTGCCAACGTCCGTTGTGCATTGGCTTCATGGATGAGTCGCTAACGTTGCGCATGAGAAGCCTCGTCGAGCAAAGTGAGAGTTGTCCGGAATAAGGCGACCGGCAGGAAATAATTTGCCAACCCGAAGCGTGAGTTTAGAAGTTGGGCATTTCGAGTCGCGAAGCGACGTGAGCAAATAGCCTTGGGCGTCAGCCCAAGGAATCGAGCGAGATACCGTCGGACAGAGCCGCGAAGCGGTGGCAGATTCGATGCCCAACATTGCTGCCGCCGCTTCGCGGCTCAACGTCCCCCATCAATCCTTCCTCGGGCTGACGCCCGAGGCTATTTGCTATCGTCGTTTCGCGACTCAGAAAAATGTGCAACTTCTCAACTCACACCTTGGGTTGGTGTGGAGAAGGGAACTCCTGCCGGTCGCCTAAACAGTTCCCGTCGCTCACCTCAATACCGTGTGATGCAGCCACCGGGGAGACGCTTGACGAGGCGTCGCATTTCCAGAACGGTCAATGTCGCGAGCACGCGGGGGGCGGGAATCGTCGCCGCACGCAGAACTTCATCGATCGAGATCGGCTCTGCGGTGACGAGGTTCAGAATCTCGCGCTCTTGCTCTGAGAGTTGCAATTCAGCGGGCTTGTGAACGGTTTCGGTCGCTGACCGTTGGACGGGTGCGACCAAGGGGCCGAGCGCCTGCAAAACATCGTCCACTCCTCGAATCAGCATCGCGCCGTCGCGGATCAGGTCGAGGCATCCGAGACTCGCTTCGGAATCGACACGACCGGGGAGCGCGAACACATCGCGGTTCTGTTCCATCGCATGTCGTGCCGTGTGCAAGGCACCGCTGTTTCGCCCCGCTTCAATCAAGACCACGCCGAGCGACAAGCCGCTGATGATCCGGTTTCGCTGCGGAAAGAGTCCCGATTTGGGCGTCTGATCCATGGGTGATTCGGTCACCAGACATCCGTGCTGCTTGACCAATTCGGCCAAGTCCTTGTGCTCGGGCGGATAGACCGTGTTGAGTCCCGTGGCACAGACCGCGATCGTCCGGCCTCCCGCTTCGAGTGCTCCCTTATGAGCCTCCGCATCGATCCCACGAGCCAGCCCACTCACAACCGTAATCCCCGCGCGAGCCAGCGACTGAGCCAACCGAAACGCCTGCTGTCGGCCATACGTCGTGCAATGCCTCGACCCGACGATGGCCACCGCCAGTTCATCGGACTTGAGCAACGTTCCCTGGCAATACAACACAGTCGGCGGATCGGGGATCCGGTCTAGCGCTGGGGGATAGCCGTCACGGCCGCGCACGAAAGCGGAAACGTTCGCCAGCCGCATCCGTTCGAGTTCTTGGCGAGCCGCCTGCTCTGTCCCATGCGTGACAACCGACATCGCCAGCTTCGGGCCGACGTTTGAGACTTCCTGCAACTGCGACACGGTGGCCTTCAAGATGGCCGTCGCCGAGCCGAACCGTTCCAACAGCAACTGATACGTGCGCGAACCAACGCCAGGCACCAGGTTCAGTCGCAACACGTCGATCAGTTCCCGTTCGACATCCACGGGTGATTCATCATCGGCGGGAAAGAGTTCATCAGTCATGGCGGCAGCAGCATGAAATGGATGTGGGGTCGATTTGTAATCTGCCCGTGACGGGTATGGCGGAGGCTTATACCTCACGCAGCCTGAAGTGAGACGTAGCTGCACCTCGCCAGAGTGCGGACGGGACGCCACCAAAGCCCACGTTCTGGCGAAACGTGGCTACATTCAAATGTCTCATTCTTGGCCGTGCGAAGTATCAACACGAGCAGGTTAAAACTTGCCGCTGGAACTTTCCAACGGGTGGTCAACCTTGTCGTAAATGCTCTGCGGCTTCAATCGCGAAGTAGGTCAACACACCGTCGGCACCGGCGCGTTTGAAACTGAGCAAGCTTTCCAGCATGACCTTGGTCCGGTCCAGCCAGCCGTTCTGAGCCGCCGCCACCAGCATCGCGTACTCACCACTCACTTGATACGCAAACGTCGGCACGCCGAACGTCGCCTTCACACACTGCACGATGTCGAGGTACGGCATTCCCGGCTTGACCATCACCATGTCGGCCCCTTCGGCGATGTCGAGGGCCACTTCGCGCAGCGCTTCGTCACCGTTCGCGGGGTCCATCTGATAGGTCCGCTTGTCTCCCTGGCCGAGACTCGTTGCCGAACCGACCGCGTCGCGGAACGGCCCGTAGAATGCCGACGCATACTTCGCGGCATACGCCAGAATTTGAACCTCATTGAACCCGGCCTGATCCAAGGCTCGACGGACCGCACCGACGCGTCCGTCCATCATGTCCGACGGCGCGATGATGTCGCAGCCTGCTTCCGCTTGAACGATCGCTTGCTTGCAAAGCATCTCCAACGTCTCGTCGTTGACGACATAGCCGTCGCGCACCAGACCGTCCTGTCCGTGAGAGGTATACGGATCGAGAGCCACATCGCAGATGAGACCGATGTCGAGCTTCGCGGCCTTGATCGCGCGGACAGCGCGGCAAACGAGGTTCTCGGGATTGAGTGCCTCCATCGCCGCATCGGTCTTCAGCGCCGGATCGGTCGCGGGAAAAACAGCGACCGCCGGAATTTTGAGTTCCGCTGCGTGCGCGACCGCCTCGACAATCAGGTCCACCGACAATCGTTCGACACCCGGCATCGACGGGATCGGCGAGCGGCGGTTCTGTCCCTCCTGCACGAACACCGGCCAGATCAAGTCATCGACAGTCAACTGGTTCTCACGGACCAACCGCCGCGACCAATCCTGCCGCCGCAATCGCCGTAGTCGAGTTTCGGGAAACTGGCCCATAGTTAGTGATGACTCCGAAAATGACATGAGACACTCTCTTAACTTTGAAGGATCGCGATCAGAAGATCATCACGATACTCGGCGGATAACTTCAACACAGTGTTGGTGCGTTCGAGTTGACACGCGTTTTTGATTGGCCTCGATCAGTCAAGATTTGATGCGCCGGGAGCAGTCTTGTTCCCTCCCCTCGGCGGAGAGGGTTAGGGAGGGAGGATTCTTGGTGTTCTGTATCCGTTGGCGTCGTAGTCCGTCGAGTGGAAAGTGTGTGCTACCCTACGCCAATGCTAGACACGGCCTGGCGAGTTTAGTCTTCTATCGACCGCGAGTCAGGCACAGCCTGACAACCGCGACTTGGAGAGAGACACGAGCCATGCACACCGGAGAGCATCAAGTGAATGACTTGCGACCAAATCATGGATTGTTGCTTCGATGCGTGCTGAGCATGGGCTTGAGTCTGGTGGCGGTGGCGTGTTCGACTCCGTGGGGCAACGCGATGGGGCACGAGTCGGCCGAGTTCAAAGCGGAAGTGCCGAGTGAGGCCCGGCAGACCGAGATTCGTAAACTGCTGAGCGAGACATTTGAGCTGGCGAAGGCCAAAACGGCTATCAAGAAACAGCAAGCGGTGCAAAAGCTGATGGCTTTGGCGGACGATTCGGAGTCGTCCACGGACGATGTCTATGTCGCGTTGCAGACCGCCCTTCCCTTCATCAAAGAGACCGGTGATTTTCCGTCGCTGCTTAAAGCGGTCGAACGGCTGGACGAGACGTTCAAATTGGACTCGCGCGCAGGACGGATCAAACATGTCATCGACTTTGTCGCTGCCTGCAAATCGGCCAGTGCTGTTGAACCCGCCCTGAATGAAGTGGTGTCCATAGCCGGAGAGGCAGCGCGTGACAATGAGTTTCGTGTGGCCACTGAATTACTCGTGACGGCGGAGAGACACGCGAAGCGGCTCACGGCAAAGGATGCGGTGAAGTCGCTCGTAGAGGTTCGCGTGGCCGTGCGAGAACGCGAGCACGCCTTCAATGCACAAGCGATGGCTCTGGCGACTCTGGCGAATGACGCGGACGATCCGGAAGCCAATTTCGTCGTGGGGCAGTGGCTGGCGGTTTATGAGTCCCACTGGGAACAGGCTCTGCAAAAGCTGGTCAAGGGAAGCGATGCCAAGTGGAAAGCGGCCGCCGAAGTGGAACCGAAATCGCCCACCGCGTTCGACGCTCAGTTGGTCGCGGCCGACGCCTGGTGGGACATCGCGCAAGCATCCACCGGAATGGTGAGGTTGGCCGCTCAACGCCGGGCCTTCAAATGGTACGAGCGACATGAGACTCACTTGAAAAGTCCTCTTGTGAAAGCGCACGTGGCCAAGCGGATGGAGGAACTTTCCGCGAGTTTGGATGCCGCGAACTGGCGCTCGGCAGTGACCTCCCACTCAACCCTGTCGGTCACGCGTGGGACAGACGCCACCAACAGCGAGAGACAACTTCCGGTCGGGAAATGGATCAACCTGCTGGAGTTGGTGCAGCCGACCGAGCATGCCCTCGTGGGGAAGTGGCAGCGGAATTCGGAGGCGGTGATTTGCGAATCGTCACCGGACGCTCGATGCCTGATTCCGGTTGTCATCAGCGGAAGCTACGAACTGAATTGTGAATTCACTCGGCGGGCAGGCGCAGATGCGGTCGTGGTCGCCATCCCGGTCGGTTCATCATCTTGCGGCGTAGTTCTGAGTGCCTGGGGCGGGATCTGCCACGGGCTGCAAAAGGTCGATGAGCGTGATGTCAAGGATCAGGTCGTCGCCGCAGGATCAGTTGTTCGCCCGGGGAAACTGGTCAATGGACAACGATACAAACTGCAGATTGAAGTCTCACAAAATGCAGATCGAGCGACGATCGCCGCCACACTCGATGGCCAGCGGATCATCGCTTGGCAGGGCGGTATCTCTCAGTTGTCTTGTTCTCCGAACTTCGCCCTACCATGCCCACAAGCGGTGGGTGTCGGCATCTTCAATTCAACCGGCGACATCCACAAACTGGAACTGCGACTGAGACGCGGCGGCAAGGCCTACCATCTTGACAATGACTGGCGAAACCCCGTCGCCCCCATCGCTTCCGCTCCCCCGAAAGAGGTCGCAGCGCAGTGCCTCAATTGGAAGAGACGCAAATTTTTTATCAGTGACAAGCCGATGAACTTCGCCGACGCACAACGGCTGGCCACCGAGTTGCAGGGGCGCCTGCTGACGGTCTCCTCGACGGAAGAAGAAGCCTTCCTCTACGAACAGGGAAGTGGTCTTACATTGTGGCTGTCCGGTTGGCGACGAACGGAAAATAAGGACTGGCGAGATGAACGCAATCGGCTGCTGCGCTTCATTCCAACCTGGCAACCCGGCAAACCGCGTGGGGAATTTCACGAGTTACACCTTGGTCTGAAAACGGCAACCAAGAATCGTGGCTTGAGTGATGTTGCTGCTTGGGAAATCTGCCACGCGTGCATCGAGTGGGGTGAGGAGTATCCCGAAGACGAGTAGTTCAGATGTGAGAAGTTCTCCCAATACAGCCTGCTTGAAGTGTGCGAGCCGGGCGAATGCGTACTTGACCCCCGGTCTTTGTCCCACCATGTCTGCACGTGTCAGTCTCTATGATCGGGTCGGGATCGAATCACTCCGCAAGGAGCTGAGGCTGGACCCGAACGTCGTGCGGCGGTTGCGGAATGATCTGCTCAAGCACTTTGTTCCTGATGAGGACGCCTTGAGCCGCTTTCCCGCTAGGGATCGGGTGACGGTGCATTCGTTGGAGCTGTATCACCGCAGTGACTCGGCCGTGGATGGGGCGAGCAAGCTGCTGTTGAAGACGGCGGGCGGGATGTTGATCGAGTCGGTGATTCTCCGTGTGGAGTCCGGGCGAACCGCGTTGTGTGTGTCGAGTCAGGTGGGATGTGCCGCGGCGTGTGACTTCTGCGCGACTGGCAAAATGGGGATCGCGCGCAATCTGACCTCGGGCGAGATTCTCGACCAACTGTTGATTGCGGGACAGTTGCTGGCCGTCGAGAAGCGGAAGGTGCGGAACATCGTCTTCATGGGAATGGGCGAGCCGTTCCACAACGAAGCGAATCTGTACGAGACGCTGGAGGCACTGATCGCCTCCGACTTGTTTCATCATTCTCCAGCGAAGCTCCTCGTTTCGACGGTCGGTGTGGCCGATGCGATGCTGCGGTGCGCCAAGCGGTTTCCCACGGTCAATCTGGCGCTGAGCCTGCACAGCGTGCGGCAGGATGTCCGCGAGCAGTTGATCCCGTTGGCTCGGACGTATTCGCTCGATCAACTGCGCTCGACCGTGCGGGAGATCAACTCGAAGACGATGTCGCCGGTGATGATCGAGTACCTGATGCTCGCGGGCCGGAATGATTCTGCGGCGGACGCGAGTGAACTGATCGCGTGGTTGGCGGGACTTCGAGTCCACGTGAACCTGATCCCGTACAACCCGATTGACGAATCGCCGCACCTGCAAGGAAGCGACCGCCCGACTCGCGAGGCGTTCGCGTCGCAACTCAAACAAGCCGGAATTGAAACGACTCTGCGGTACTCGCTCGGACAAGACATCGCCGCCGCGTGCGGGCAACTCGTCCGTTATGAGAACCGCCGCCGAGCGATGGCGAGTTCGAGTCGGATGGAGATCGCGCGGCTTCCCGAGTTACCGCCTACAACCTCGCCGATATCGCTGGCTAAAGACGCGTGAGGCCAGCCAGTTCACTTGTCGGCGATGACACTACGAAAACAAAACGGCTCACATGATTGTATGAGCCGTTTTGTTTGATGCGCCTGTCCGACTCACTGCACGGAACACTTCGTCACGCACTTGTACCCGACGACGACTTCTTTCTTGACCAGCACTTTCTTGAAATGAAGCCTGCAGGTCGGGCCGCAGTCGCAAATGCGGCCGGGATGCAGCTCGCAGACGGGGACACATTTGGTCTCATAGACCGCCTTCTTGATCGGAACCATTTCGTTGGTCATCCGGCACTGATAGCACTGCGCGTGGCAACCCCCATGTGCTCCGTCGCACTGACACTGAGTTCCCTCGGAGTGACAACCCGCAAGACCGCCGCCAGTGGAGGCACACGGTCCCTGAGCGGTCACTGTCGCGGCCAGACCGATCAACATCATGAGACTGAACGCGAATTTGGATGAGAGTTGCATATCGTCACCTTTGCAAAAATAGTCGCGATGATTTATTTGCGGGAACGGAGCGATGGCTCGCGCCCTGCTCGTGTTGTTATACCTCGCGCGGTCAAGAGTGACACATTTCCGAGTGGTGGACGCTAGTTCTACGGTTCTTCACCCCAAGAGCCGAAGGGCTTACGTCCACCGCTCAGAATGTCTCAGATTGGGCCGCGCGAAGTATATTCGAGGGACTTTGTCGATGTGGACCACGTGAGTGCCTAATTCACGGCACGCCAATATTTGCATTAGAAGTCTTGAGCCAACCTCATCCCCACACCATGAATCCAACCGTCACCGGCACCGCCGGGCAAAGCGTTATTGCGGTTGGTCGCGATGTAGTTGAACTGCAACTTCATGTTCGGGTTCCAGAACCAGTTCAAACCCGCCGTAAAGTTATGCAGTTCGCCGCCGTTGATTCCTTGGTCGTTCAGGTCGAGGTAGTTGTATCGGGCACCGACCTGCCAGGCTCCCCAACCCGTGGCGGTCGTTCCGTCAGGGTTGCGCAGGCAGAAGAAGTTTTCTCGTGGCTTCACGCGGTCGAAGGCTCCACGTTCCATGCTGTAGTTGTCGTGTTCGCCGGTCAGGAAATACATCACCTGCACATAACCGCCGTGATAGAAGATTTGGTCGGCTTTGACTCCAGCCACCACGCCCGGTGCTCCGGCAACACTCGTCACATCGTGAGTCCAGCTTGCCAAATACTCCGCCTGGACTGTCCACGGCCCATGCACGATGGCGAGTTCCGGGTCGAGCATCTGTCCGTCAGTAGCAAACAAGTTGCTCGAATCGGCGGGGATTGGCCATTGAACCGAGATGCCCGATCGCAGCGCGTCTCGCGTGCGGAAGCGTTGTCGTCCTTGAACGCTCGTCGCTTGGCGGGCACCCAACCCGACGTGAATGAGGTCGGCACCATCGGCCTCGTTACGGAGCAGCTTCGTCAAACGACCGGTCACGGCGTAATCGTTGTCCCACGCATTGACCGCGAAGACGTTGTTCGTCGGTTTATAGAGACCGATATTCCACGTTGCAGTGTCATCGGCAAATCGGTCGAATGCGGAGATGCCGGGTGTAAACCCGTTAAACGAACCTCCATAGAAGGTGTCTTGGTTATACGATCGCTCCATAAACGGCAGATATCGACTGCTGACCAGGTGTTCGAAGCCGATCGCTTCCTTTTGATTACCAATCCGGATGTTGCCAAAGCCGGGAACCTCCTTGAGTTGCCACCAAACGTCGGTGAAGGCAGTGACCGCGAAGTCGGTCGTTCCTGCTCCCGAAGTTGCACGGACGGCGTTGATGAAATCGTACTCGACCGCGAACTCGTGCTGTTCGTACATCGTGCCGTCGATGCGGAGACGCGCACGACGGAAATCGACGCCGTCTCGATAAGGAATGTTGATGCTGGGCGGCGCGATCGTATTGTCGGTGTTATAAAAACCGGCATCGAGTTGTGTACGTCCACCGATGTGAATGCGGAACGCTTTGTCCTTCGTGGAGAGTTCCAAACCGTTGTTCCATTTGGCCGTCATCGCCAGATCGCTGCCGACTTCGTATCCGGCTTCCTCCTCAGCCTTCTTTTTGTCCGCGTCCTCTTTCTTTTTGTCGGCCATGTACTTATCGACAATGCTGCGGATGCGAGCGTCGTCTTCATTCACGACCGCACTCGCGGGAGTCACTTCGGAAAAGATCGTCGAAGGATTCGCGAGCTTCGCCCGCAGTTCGGCGTTCTGAATCTCCAGAGTCGCCAGCCGCGATTGGATCGCCGCCAAATCGTCCTCGGTCTCTCCAGCAACAGCCGAAGCCGATCCGCTCATAATCCAAGCAGAACAGGCCAGCGCGGCAACGCCAGCCCGCAGCCATTTCGAGATTGGCTTCCGCAAGCTCGCGGCAATGCCGTGATTTGAATCGGCGTAGATCGACTCTGGGCGTAACGCCATGACATCCTTCCTCCCTGAAGAAAACTACTCACACGACAACACGATTAATACATGGAAAATCGCGGGCAAGGCTGGGAATTTGTGCTGAGGGGAGTGTCGAAGAGACACACCCTGACAAACACCGATCGTCCAAGCCAGTCAAACGGGAAGTTAGTTCGGCGAAGAAGTCACGTCATCGCTAACGTGCGGATAAGGTCTCGCAATTCTTAACACGAATTTCGCAGTGTTCCGTTAAAGGCCATTCAACCGGAAGAGTTGTTCGGCGGAAACTGCCGCAGGCTGGCGATCACGTGCGATGACCAGCCTGATTCACGCTGAGAGACTATCCGAAATGAAGAGGCTTATTTTTAGGGTGCCACGGTCATGGCTTTGCATGGCCGTGCTGTTTTCGTAGCGAAGACACGGCCATGCAAAGCCATGACCGTGGCACCCAAGTTCAACGACTTAATCAAGTTGGCCACAATCGTCTTTCCGGATAGCCTCTTAGTCGTTGGACGCACTCGGCCACGAATCGAAGCTCGACGTTCTTTTTGGCTGTGAGTCAGAAAACCGTTTGACATCGTCGCGGCCGGACATGGTTGGAAGAGGACGATCTTTAGAAACACTCGAACAGACGGCGGCAATCATGTTGTCTTGGGCACTGACATTCTTAATCATCGCTCTCATCGCCGCCCTCTTGGGTTTTGGCGGGATTGCAGGGCAAGCCGCGTGGGTGGCACATGTGTTGTTCGTCGTGTTCCTCGTCTTGTTTCTCGTCTCAGTGCTGTCGGGACGCCGTGTTCCGCCGCTGTGAACGGGAGATTGATGAATACCGCGGAATCCGAGTCCGCCGTCGTCGCGACACACGCCTTCTTCAATCGAAGGCGTGTGTCGCGAGTGCGGTTTGCGTTGTTGCGCAATTGGCCGCCACCTCGGAATGAATTGGTTCAAAACTTTGATCGAGGGAGATTTCAAATGACAAGAAGTAGCGTCGCGGATAAGCCTGCCAAATCGGGTCGTGATCGCAATCCGGATCCCATCACGAATGAGGCGGGCGCACATCCAGTCGGTGTCGGTGCCGCAGTGACAGGCGCACTGACGGGCGCGGCAGCGGGCGCATTGGGAGGTCCCATCGGCGCGGCCGTGGGTGTGGTGGCCGGTGCCGTTGCGGGTGGCCTCGGTGGCAAGGCCGTGGCCGAATCGATCGATCCAACCGTGGAAGACAAGTACTGGCGTGAGGCTTATCCAAGTCGGCCGTATTACAGCGCGAAAACCAAATACGACGAATATGCTCCGGCCTACCGATATGGTTGGGAGAACCGCACACGCTATCAAGACCGTCAGTTTGATGATGCCGAACCCGAGCTATCCAAGCATTGGGAAAAGTCTCGCTCCACCTCGCGCCTCTCGTGGGCGCAGGCGAAACACGCCGCTCGCGATGCATGGGAGCGTGTGACGGGTCGATGAACGTAGGGACGAATGCTCGTGGGCGAGCGAGTTTGTCGCAGTATCGCCCGCCGTAAACGAAGCCACCGGAGTCACAAGTGACCCCGTTTTTTTTACGTACCGGCGGTTCGCGGTGCCCCGGCCCGAGACTGCGATTCTGTTTCGCCGGGATACGCGCTACCACCGACGGCGGATTGAACGGTGCTCGACCACTTTGACTTTTGAACTACCAGGCGACAGTGTGGAACGGACACCTCGGTGTGCCCGATACGAATGTCAAACAGCAGATTGAAGTGGCATCCGCGAAATCGCATCGAGTGGCGCGACAGTTGCCAATCAGATCCTCCGTCCGGTTGCTACTGGATCGTCGATGTCAGATGTTGGGAAACGCAGTTGTTTCCCAAGCTCAACTGGACTCCGGCGGGAACCTACTCACACGAAGGGAATGAATCATGGCGGATACAATGACGACGATGAAAAACAAGGCTCAAGACGTTGGCAATACGTTGGGTCAAACGGCAACGTCCGTTGCCGAAAACGTCAAGAGTGCGGCGGGTTACGTCGGCGATAAGGCTAGGGATGCCGCGTCCGCCGTGACGAAGGAAGGTCAGCAAGCGGCCTCGTATCTTGGACAGAAGGCCGAGGACGCCACGGGGGCGGTGGGCAATCGACTGAAGGCTGCCGGCGAGGCGATTCGTCACAACGCTCCCCACGACGGCGCTCTCGGACAAGCGTCCTCTGCCGTCGCCAAGACGCTGGAGGACACGGGGGGCTACTTGCAGCGAGAAGGATTGGAAGGGATGGCCTGCGACATGGCAAACATGATCAAAAGGAACCCGATCCCCTCGTTGTTCGTTGGCGTCGGCATCGGCTTCCTGTTGGCGCGAGCCACCACATCAAGGAGTTAGTTCATGTCAATCGACACCTCTCTCGACGCTGAGGTGAGCGTCACGCAACTGGTCACCGGCATTGTGGCCGATGCGCAAGACTTGGGACTTAAGCATCTCGCTCTGTTTCGGAGCGAGGTGCTGCGCGACATACGGCAAACCAAAGAGGGATTGGTGTCGGTGGTGATCGGCTTTGCGCTGGTTCAAATCGGCGGCCTCCTCGTTTGTCACATGCTCGCGCTTTTGCTTACGCAGCTTTTCCCGACGCTTCCTCTCTGGGGTGGCTATGGCATTGTGGGGAGTGTTGTGATCGCCTGTGGATCAATTCCCTTAATGAACGGGATTAAGCGGCTCAATACTTTGGATCCCATCTCTGATGGATCTACTCGGATCGTGAAGGAGACGCGCAAATGACAGACGACACGCTGGTGATGCCGACCGAACAGGAGGAGCTTCAGCTCCAAATCGATGAGTCGCGGGCCGCACTCAACGAAAAGCTTGAGTTATTGGAAGTGAAGGTCTCGGACACTGTTCAGGCGGCGACGGCTTCGGTCGCCGAGGCAACCGCTTCCGTGGTGGACACGGTCAACAACGCAACGGCGTCCGTTTCGGAGACCGTTGGCAACGTGAATGCCGCAGTCCAGGGAACGGTTGAGACTGTCAGAAACTCGGTCGCGGAAACCGTGGCCTCGGTGAAGGAGACGTTTGATTTGCCGGAACAGGTCCGAAAGTATCCTTGGCACGTGTTTGCCGGGGCCATCGCGGTGGGATACATCGGAGGGCGGTATCTGCAGCCCGCGTCCGGGTCAACGAGAAATGCCAGCGATCGAATTGCAAGCGGTGCGGCCGCGTCGCTCAACGGTTCAGACAGAGCCGGCGAGCATAACGGCTTTCATACTGCGGCTGCTGCGGCGGAGACGCACCCGGACGACTCGGCGGCAGCAGTCTCGAGTTGGACGGATTATATCGGCGACACGTTTGGAGCCGAGATTGCGAAGTTGCGCGGGTTGGCAATCGGGACATCTCTCGGTCTGGCGCGAGACCTGCTTTCCAGCTCGGCTCCACCGGCACTCCGAACGCAGATTGCCGAAATCGTAGACGGCTTCACGAGCAAACTCGGCGGTCAGCGCATACCAGGTCCGGTGTTGCCTTTGGACGATGTTTCGAGGTCGTCGAATGGCGCTCCCGAGGATCCGACTTCCAATTCGCCACCAGAACTGGCCGTCGAACGGGTCTTTTGAACGACCGGACGCAGTCCGTCCTTTGAATGATTTCGTCGCGATCTTCGGCACCCGTCAGAGTCGGTTCCTATTCGTTGCGAACGGTTCGTTTGGATTCAGCATTTTGTGAAACAAGACGCTTCCGACGTATGGTCCGGTCGGGCACGCGACAGGCCCCGTTCTGCCGGCAGACATTGTCAGGATTCGCCGTCAGGAATCGCAACATGACGCCACGAGTCTTGTGGACGATCCTTCGTGAGGCGTGCTGGAAGTCGATCTCCGATCGAGTGCCTCGCCTCGGGGCGGCGCTGGCGTTTTACATGACCTTCTCGCTGGCGCCACTGTTGCTGGTGGTCGTGGCAATTACGGGTGTCGCCTTTGGTCGTCAGGCGGCCGAGGGGCGACTGCTGAGTGAGCTGAGATCACTCGTCGGCGATGAGGCGGCGACCACGCTGCAATCGCTGATCGCGGCAGCGGGTCGGCAAGGCTCGGGCGTGATGGCGAGCCTCGTTGGCGGCATTGTCATTCTGGTGGGAGCCATTGGTTTGTTTGGCGAGTTGCAGGATGCGCTGAACACCGTGTTTGAAGTTCAACCCAAGGCAAATGGTGGCGTCTGGAGTCTGGTGCGAAGTCGGCTGCTCTCGTTCTTGCTGGTACTCGGCTCGGCCTTTTTGCTGTTGGCCTCACTGGTTTTCAGCACGGTCGTTTCGGCGGTCAGTGGCATGTTGAACGGTACTGAAAGTGGTCTGCTGGCAAACTCGTTCCTGACTCATGTGCTGCCGACCTGTGTCTCGTTTGCGGTCATCACGATTCTGTTTGCGATGATCCATCGCTTCCTTCCCGATGCGCGGATCGCCTGGTCCGATGTGTGGCTCGGCTCGATCGTGACTTCGCTGCTCTTTGCGATTGGCAAGTCGCTGTTCAGTTTCTACCTCGGTCAGGCTGCGATCACGTCGCCGTATGGAGCCGCCGCGTCACTCGTCGTGTTGATGTTATGGAATTACTACACCGCTCAAATCTTTTTGTTTGGAGCGGAGCTCACGAGAGCCTACGCCCGACACTGTGGAACGGGGATCGTCCCGGGTCCGAATGCGGAGTTCGTCCCGTGCGCCGACAACGTACGATCCGCTCCACAGGCTGTCAGTACTCCTGCTGCTTAATACTACAGCGCAAACTCGGTCTTTCCGCAAGTTGGCGGAATGTGTTAAGTGTCTGTCACACAGGGAGGTGTGTCATGACGGCGAAAGAGTTGTT
>JAYVOX010000589.1:0-4178 GCA_043757695.1 Schlesneria sp. | reverse complement strand
GAAAACGCTATCACGAACACTGGCTCCACAACCTCACCGCCTCAACCTCACTGATGGGCTTCAGAAATCTCACACCTGCAATCCGGTAGAGTCAGGAGCCTTCAATCCCCATTCGTCGCTGGTCTGGTTTTGATTCGTGAAGATTTGTTTGATTCGTGGTTCAAACTCTTTGCTGGGAGCGAGCGCTTACGGCACTGGAGGAGTTCTTTGCGTTCAACGACCCGTTCGCATCGGGAACTTCGCGGTCGTCATGCTGCCGTAGCCACCGGGCCAGCGCGAATCGACTTCGATCTGACCGACGAAGTCGCGTTGACCGAGTTCGGCTCGCCAGTCCTGTTCCAACCGACCCGTGCGATCGACGTAGACCTTCACGAGGTACTTGCCGGGTGGCAGCGTTGGCTTGGCGACGAGTTCTTTCGCGCGGGCGGAGTCTCGCGGCGCGGTCAGACTCAGCGTGTGTTGCCACAGCTTGCCCTTGCCGAAGACTTGGCGATCGGACGTGGCCCAACGTTCATTTGACCAACCCGTCTTCGAAGATTTGTCCTGGCGATAGAGATCGACTTGCAGCAGTTGCTGGTCGAAGCTCTCGGGAACATCGGTCAGCTTGAACCAGACCTCGCCAATGCGCGAGTCCTCCTCGTCCTGCTTCGGCAATTCCTTCGCGGTCGTGTACTGGCCCCCTGACATCGCGGCATAGTCTTCCAAAAACTTGCGGAACTGTTTGTACGAGCGATCTCCCACCACCATCTTGATGCCGCCGCCATGCTTCACCTGCATTGTCGGTTTTTGCAGGATCAGGCTCTTCGTCGGTTCTTTCGTGTCGATCAAGCCCGCTTCGACAAGATGCTTCAATGTGGCCGCCGGATCATCGGGCGTCATCCAACTCACTTGCTCACCGTGCTTCTGGACCTGCTCCTTGTTGAACTGCGGAGAATGGCAGGCGGCGCAACGAGTCGCCTCAACCCACACGTTGTCGATGAATGACGCGAGGACACGATCTTGGCGAGCGTGCCTGATGACCTCGATCGGCATTTTCGGACCCAGCTTCTCAGAACCGGCTTTCGCTTTGAGCAACTCGGGATCGCGTGCCGCCTCTTCGATCCACGCGGTGAACGCCGCCAGTTCTTCCTTCCGCACATCGGCCGTGATGAGGGACGGCTTCTCGGGCGTGCGGCTGATGAATTCGAGCAGCTTCGATTTCTTCGGCTGCTTCGCGTCGATCAAGCCCGCTTTGACGAGAGCCGCGAAAGTCTCCGACTGATCCGCGCGGATGTAGTCCTTCAAATCGACACCGCTCAAGTGGCACTCGGCACAACTCGATGGCTTCGCCGAATTCATGATCGGCACGATGCGGCGCGTGAAGACATCGAGCGACTTGGACTCGGCGTGGGCTGCATCCGTGAGCACAACCGCGACAACGCAGACAAGGAATCGACCAAACAGACGAGGCATGAGTTTCCCTTTTTCAGCAGGCTGGTTCGACGCACGCGAGGACGATACGAAAGTGTAGACCCAGCCGACACTGCCACTGAACATCTGAGCGTGGGTTGGAACCAGCGTCCGTCGTTGATTCACAGCCCCGCCAGCCCCCTTTTCAATTTGGAGCGGCCTCCGCCGCAAGACAGACTTCGCAATCGACGGACTCGCCTTCGGATTACAAACCTGACAAAACTCAGCATCTACTGGATGCGATCCGGAGTGAATCGTTTGGCCGCCATGCCCTTGGTGTCAGTTCCAATCGTGCGCGGCATCAACAACAAACTGGGGAGGACTCGACCTGAATACAAAGTCGAGTTCAGTATCTCTCGTCCACCGTCAAGCCAACCCTTTCTAGGCGATCCCGATGACACCGCGCGACGCGCCGTCGATCCCTTGTCCGCTGTGTGCCACCCGTCGAACGGAACCTTTTCACCGTGACTCGCGACGTGATTACATCCGTTGCGGCGTCTGCCAACTGGTATTCGTGCCGAAGCAGTATTTTCTGTCGGCGGCGGCAGAAAAAGCACGCTATGACCAACACCAAAATAGCCCTGATGATCTGAACTACAGGCGGTTCTTGAGCCGGTTGTGTAATCCGCTGATGTCTCGGCTATCACCGGGCGATCGCGGACTGGACTTCGGCAGCGGCCCCGGCCCCACGTTATCGCGGATGCTGGCGGAAGCGGGCTATCCGACCGCCATTTACGACCCGATCTACGAACCCAACGCCGCCGTTTGGCACGACCAGTACAACTTCGTGGTCGCCAGCGAAGTGGTCGAACATCTGCATCAGCCGATGACGGATCTACAACGCCTGTGGAACGTACTGCAGCCCGGTGGCTGGCTCGGGATCATGACCAAACGTGTCGGCCACGCGGCTACGTTTGCCGAGTGGCATTACAAGAATGATCCAACACATGTGGCATTCTTTGCGGAAGCGACTTTCATCTGGTTGGCGACGTACTGGCGGGCAACATTGGAAGTCGTCGGACCAGACGTGGTGTTATTGCAGAAGCCAATTTGACCTGACTCGCCATTCGGTGCTGGTGTGGCTCTCCCCGCCAGCAGGGTGTTCCGCAATGGTTCGGTCTCTTCCTCGCAAAGAAAAAGGATCTTGCTCGGGACGCAGGCCGCCGAATTGAAACAAATCGAGGAGGTTCTTCCCCACTCGAAACACATCAAATCGCCCGTTGTTTGAGTACGTTGAGTAAATAGACCGGGTTCAGAACGGCTTGTTTTTGTTTCTACAGGGTCGGCGGCTCTGGTAGATCCCAGAGGTTGATGGGCGAAGTGTTGCCGGGATAGTCCCCCTCGCGGGCGCGCGAGAGGGATTGGCCGAACGTGCCTGCGTTCGAGATCACGGCCAGGCGGCGACCATTGGGATGGGCGGTGATCGAGTGGCAATTGGCGAGAGTCGTCGCTGAAAAGAAGGGCTGCGGCTCGCCCGTGCGCAGTAGGAAAAACTTCCCCTTGCCAGGTTGGCCGCTGACGACACCCATCCAGAATCCGCGCGGGTGGTAGGCCATTTCATGCACGAAAACGTCGGTGTTGTCTCCCAGTTTCCAAGTTTGAGTCTCCTTGCCGCTAGCCCAGTCGAAGAGGCGAACAGTCGGCGTCCCTTCGACGAAGCCGCCATTGGCGGGCTGTGTCCCGGCCGCGACCAAGTGGATCCCGACGTGATCGAACGCGAGCGTGCGGACGCCACCGACATCTTGAATGCGCGAGTAGAGATACAACAGCTTGGCATCGAACTCGCGCACCACCGTCCCCGTCGTGAGATCCCAGTGCTTGATCACTCCCTTGAGATCACCGGAGACGAGCGACTTGCCATCGGGGTGAAACACGACCGAGTAAACGTCGTCATCATGCCCAATCAATTTCTGTTGCGGCCGGCCATCGAATGACGCCCAGAGACAGATCTGGCGATCCCTGCCGCAGGTGGCAATCGACTGCCCATCCGGGCTGACTGCGAGTTGTCGAACCCAGCCGTCATGCGCGTTTGGCACGGACCAGACGGGCTTGGGCGCTGCATCGCCACACGGCCAGCAGACGAGTTGTCCCCACGTATCGACAGAGAACAGACGCGAGTCTTGCGGATGAAACGCGATGCTCGACACCCAGCCGTTGTGCCCCTTCAGTGGCGGACGTTCTGGGAAAACCGGCGGGGGAGACGGCTTCGGTTTGGCAGCGGGCTTCGTCGCCTCGTCGGCTGGCTTCGCGGCGTCATCAATCGCGGCTGACGGTGGCTCGGGTGGAACAATGTCCCAAACGCGGATCGAGGCATCGCGACCGGCAGCAGCGAGGAACTTGCCGCACGCGCTGAACCGGACCATCGACATCTGTCGGTCGGTTTTGAGCACCGCAATTGGAACCGGTGCTTCTGACTTGGGATTGCGGTCGTCTGGCATGGCTCATTTCGCCAAAAAGTGTTGGAACTACGATGTCGGTTGAGCCAAATGCGTCTCGCATCTCTGGCCCACCCGTTTGCTGACATCACTTTCGGTGAGAACCGTTCGTCGTCGTTGCTGATCCATCAGAGGGAAGGCCTGCGCTCGAACTGCGTGTGGCCATCCCTACTCCAATGCTTGGCCACAAACAAATTCCGGCTCTCCGCCATTCCTGTTGGCCCGCAGAAATTAGCCGCAGGGCGCTAGCCCCGGTTAAGCGAAATCGAACCGGGGCTAGCGCCCTGCGGCTGA
>JAYVOX010000588.1:0-4180 GCA_043757695.1 Schlesneria sp. | reverse complement strand
TTGTAGCTACGTTCGCCAGAACGTGGTCGGTCAAACGTGGTTGCCCCACGCTCTGGCGAGCGTAGCTACCCTAAAAATAAGCCGTGACGAAGCACTAGGCCGCGCGCAACTGCTGCGCATTCGCCAGCGCGGCCGACTCGCAGCAGGTTGTTCCAGTCAGCAGCCCACGACGAGCGTGATCCAGCCAGGCACCGGTTGCCAGCGGTTCGACCGGGACTCGCAAGGAGACGATCGGGGGTTGTGATCGATCGGCGACCGAAGTGTGCGAGTTGGCTCGACACAGCCAGCACCAAACAGCGTTCGTGAGTTGCACTGAGACGCTGTCGATCACTTCCAACTGGCCGGGAAAACACGCCAGGTGACGAGTCCAACAGGCGGCGCTGTGGCCATTGAAAATAGGCTGCTCATGCCAGAACGTGGACTCCGGTGAAACGTGGGGTTTGGCGGGAATTCCGGCTTGTGGTGGACTCACGATCAAGAGTTGCCCTGACGGTCGCAACTGCGCAAGGAGGTGCGCCGTTCGCGAACGGACATTCAAATCGAGCAGGTTGCCTTGGCTCAACGCGCGTTCATCGGCCAGCATCAAATCGAAGGAATTACCGCTTGGCGAGTTCCACTGCGAGCCCGTGACGGCGGCTCGGGAACGTCCCGTCACTTCGTCCCACACGACGGCCTCCCACCCGAGCGACTCCAACCACGCCATTGACTCGACGCAGCCCAATCCCACGACCAGCACTCTTCGCGCATCGTCCGTGC
The DNA here is from genome assembly GCA_043757695.1 of Schlesneria sp. Classification (GTDB taxonomy): domain Bacteria; phylum Planctomycetota; class Planctomycetia; order Planctomycetales; family Planctomycetaceae; genus Schlesneria. The sequence continues at coordinate 3,424 of JAYVOX010000588.1, read as the reverse complement.
CGTTGCACCCGACAACACGCTCCAGCAGCCGCTGCCGTTGTGCGAGCGACCTTCGACGTGAACTCTCGCTCGGACAGTCATTGCTGTTGGGACCGGGTTGATGCAATCGAATCACGCGCGGCTCCCAGGCGAGGACGTGCGTCGTACGAGACACGCATCACATCGGTTTCAACACGCTTACCGAATCGGGAGCGCGGGCGCGAGGTATAGGTTTGCTATGGGCAGGGGTCAAGATGATTGAAAGCCCGTTCAGCGCTGCATCGCTCAGAGGCTATCCGACAGTGTGGCCGGGGTTGGAGCCGCTTTGGGCGAAACCCCCGGTTGTCCGCGTCACCAATCTCCGGGTCTTCGCGAAGCGCTCCAGACCCGGCCACCCCATTCGCACTGCTTCTCCGAAGACTCTGAAGCCGTGCCACGCCCAACATATTTTCATCCGTCTTGGGCAGAGCCACCCCGCCACACTGCTGCTTAGGCGAGCGGCAAGAAAAGATTTACCCGTAGGATGGACGCCTCGTCCGTCCGAGTCGCCGCTGGTTGAGACGGACGGACGAGGCGTCCATCCTACGACTGGGTATGCCATCACTTGCCGCTCGCCTTACTGGAGATTGCCGAGCCAAACGTTTCGGACGCGGCCGGGAAAGCGTTGGTGGTGACCGTCGGCTCCGCCGATGGTGACGCGCATGGGGCAGTCGGCGCTGGGGGCGATGGCCAGCGGTTGGCGTTGGATCAGGCGGTGGCGCAGGTGGAGTTCCAGGTCTCCCGCGACGGCGTCGTACTCAAACTTGACATCGATCCACTGGCCGACATCGCTCGGCAGAGCCGGGGTGATGAATTGCTGGCGGAGGTGTTGGTGGCAGTCATCGACGGCGATCGTGAACTTGTCTTGGTAGAGATGAGCGCCGAGCGGATCCTTCCCTGCCCGTGCGTCGCCCCACAGAAAGACGGCATGATTGTCGCCGTCGAGGGCGGGCGGTTTGTACTGCAGCGACAGCAACCACGACGCTTGCAAATCGAAGGTCGGTTTGATGTCGAACCAGTGCATTTCTTTCGAGCAATCGAGGACCTGTTCGATCACCAGCCCATTCGCCAGTCTGGAAAGTGCCTCAGGGAAGTTGCGGCCGGTGGCTTGATCCTGCGCGGTCTCCAGTCGCTTCTCGACAAGCTCCTTGTTGATTCCCTTGGCCTGGGGCAGCGCTCGTTCGTACCAGTGGATGGCCCGCTCGGCGGCGAGTAGACGTTCGCGCGGCTGCAAGTCTTTCGCGGCCGCCATCCAGGAGTTCGCGATGGCAATTTGATCGGCCACGGTATCCGAGCCACCGAGATCACGGGCTGCCGCCGCTGCGAGGGACGGATGCGACGACTGCTTCAACAGCGGCAAGCCCGTCTGCCAGTCCCGGTGCGTCAGGCACCGATGCCGCCCGTACAGCAGGCTCGATTCCGGGTCGATGGGCAGGACGGCCAGAGTTTCTTTCGCTTTGGTGGCGGCCTGAGATTCGGCGAACATCTCGTCAGCCTGCCGCGATTGCTCGCCGACGCGCGCCTGCAACTTCTCGTCCTGAGCCGATTGAACGGACGATTGGGCCTGTTTGAAACACTCTTGAGCGACGCCGAAGTCCTCTTTGGAGGCCGCTTCGTTCCCCAGTCGCATTGCCACCTGCGCGAGGAACCGATGGCTCGCGGGGGTGCTCGCTGCGCGAGCCTCCTGTTGGAGCAGGCCCATTTTTTCGGTCAGCGGATTGATGCCGAACGACAGAGCCAGTTCGTCGATGACTCGATACGCCGAGATCATGTCGCCGTTGGTGGCGTTCAATTCCAGAGCTTCGGTCAACAACACATACCGTGTGACAAGGCTCTCCGCCGAATCGCGACTCCGCCTCGTCAACTCACCCGCCAGTGCGGTTTTGGCCTTCGAGGTCTTGGCCTGTTTGTACTTGTCCGCAAATACCTCCCGAACCATGCCCCGAGCGGCCTCCACGTCACTCGCCACCGGGACTGGCTGGGGAACCGCCGGTTGTCCAAACGCGTTGACCGCACAAAACCCGATCGAACAAATCACCAGGATCGACGCACTTGTTCGCATGACGAATTCCAATGGCTAAGGATGCAGTTCATTTGGGGACATGCCGCAACGCGAAGCACGCGGTATGGTCGAGACGATATGAAGACGAAGACGACATGCAGGAGTTCCCATCTTCTTCTTGCCATCATTTCTGCGTCAGTTCCTTGTAGACGTGCTCGATGTTTTCAACGTTCAGCTTCACGTCGGTGCCGGTCCATTCCTTGTACCAGGGCAGGTCGAGCGACTTCTTGATCTCGTCGAGTGACATCTTCGCGTTGATGGCTTCTTGAACGGCTTGGCGGAGTTCGACGAAGTAGCGGCGTTGGGTGGTGACGAGGGTGGCGTCGGACATTTCGCCGTGGCCGGGGCAGATGCGCTTGATCGGGAGCTTGCCCATCTCGGTCAGACAGGCGATCCAACTGGCGGTGTCACCCTCGCCGGTGTAGTTGAAGGCTCCGTTCACGCAACTGTCTCCGGTGAACAGGATGCCGTGTTGAGGCAACCATGCGACCGCGTCTCCCTTGGTGTGGCCGTGGCCGAAGTGAATTAACTCGACCCGCTGCTGGGAGTCCTCGATGACCATCTTCTTGGGAAAGTACAGCGTCGGGATGCCGTACTTGAGCTTGCCGTACTCTTCAGGCTTGTCCGTCTTTTGCTTCTCGTAGTACGGGACGCCTTTGGTGACGAACTGGTCGCGGGCGTTCTCGGACGCGATCGCAGCGGCTCCATCACGGATGAAGACCGGGTTGCCGTCCGCGTGATCACCATGCCAGTGCGTGTCGAAGACGTACTTGATCGGCTTGTCAGTCGTCTTGCGAATCTCCTTGATCAGTTCCTCGGCCTGATTCGGAAAGCTGGCCTCGATGACCAGCACGAAGTCCTCGAAGATGACCCAGCCCTGATTGCAGCCAATGAATTTCGGCTCGGTCTCGACCTTCCGAAAGAAGACGCCGGGAGCGATCTCGGTCACAACGGTCTCGGTCGGTTTGAAGAGACCGAGAGCAAAGCCGCTGACGCTGGCCATGACGATCACCGTGAGCAGGCCCGTAAGGAGGCGACGGCGTTGCAGGAAGAGCGGCATGGGAAACTCCAAGAGAAGCCAAGACGAAATTTGAACGCCCGACCCCTCACGGAGTCACGTTGAAGCAGCCCCCTCACCCTAGCCCTCTCCCCCGAAGACGGGGGAGAGGGGACCAGAGGATCGGCTGCTGGCTAATTGCTAACAGCTTCGTTTAGTACTCGCGCTTCTTGTTGATACCGGGAGCTGGGACCGGGTACTTGCCTTCGGCGTCACAGATCAAAGGGGATGGGCCGTCGATGACGAGTTGATCGACGTTCGGCGCGAACTCGTGGTCGCTGTTCAGG
>JAYVOX010000587.1:0-4181 GCA_043757695.1 Schlesneria sp. | reverse complement strand
ATCCCCTCCATGCAACGCGAACCACTCCACAAAACTCAACAACCCCCTAGGCATCTCGAAATCCCACCCTCGCAACGCGTGGTAATTGTTCCAAAGATGTGGGTAATACAGAGTGCCCATCCTACATCGAGGTGCGACAACTCCTGCCGTTCGTCTTACGGCGTTGTCGCTTCTTCATCCGGATGTCGCCAAGCGATGATCGCGTACAGCATTGCCGCGACCAGCGCCGTGCCGCTTGAGGTCAGGTACATCGCGGTGAACCCGTGATGGACGATGATCCAACCGAGGACCGGTGCGAAGAGGAGCGAGCCGAAGTCGGTGAAGCCGAGAATGATGGCGGTTCCCGCGCCTCGGCACTCATTGGGGAAGGCTCCCGAACCAAGCGAGACCACGGCGGGGAAGAGCAGGGCGTGGCCGAAGCCGCAGACGATCGAGGCAGGAATGAACTGCCACCAGACCGTCGCGAAGGCGAGCAGCGCGTGTCCGACCACATGACCGCAGAGACCCCGCACCAGCATCCAATGTCGGCCGATTGTGCGGCTCCAGTTCGACACGAGCAGGCGAAACACAAACGCCGAGATCGCGTAGCCCGAGAAGAAGGCTCCGATCCCCTCGATCTTTTGGGACGTGGCGAACCGCGTGAGAAACGTCTGCGTCGCGGTGACGCCCAACCCCATGATCATCGCCGCGAGAACCACGGCTCCCGGCCAGAACCGGAACAGCAGGCGAAAAGCAGGGGGCGAACCGACATGCCGCACGTGCTGTTGTTCGCGCGTCAGCAGGATCACGATGACGAGGTAGACCAACCCAATGACCGCTGCTCCACCGAACAGGATCAAAAACTGAGTCCGCTTGTCCGGCACGAACTGCAACACGAGATCGCCGATGTTCGAGCCGACGATCATCCCGACGAAGCCGCTGCTTCCCAAGTTGCCGATGATCTCGGTGCGACGTTCGGGCGGAACGTGGTTTTGAATGTGCGTCATCGAGCACGCAAACATCCCGGTCAGCCCGACGAAGTACGCGACACGCGCGACATAGAGACCCCATGACAACTGAGTCGGCAATAGAAACCCGGCGACTCCCACGATGAACAGCATCGCGCAGAGCGGCCACATCCGTCGCGTGCCATAATCGTCGAGAACATGCGACACGCTCAGACGAACCAGCACGGCGATACCCGTCCCCAGCGCGACGATGATCCCCGTATCACTCTCCGTCCCGCCGAGATGATTCACCAACTCCGCGAACCGAAACGTCAACGCGTTCCCCAGAATCAGGATCGAGTTCGCCAGATACGCCAGCCAAAACGTGCGGCCATACACGCCAGAAGTTTGGTCGGCGGAGAGTGTCTCGTCGGAAGAAGTGGGGAGAGCGGGCATGACATCCGTGTCGTTGTTGAGTGGCCTACGTGTTCTACGAACGGAGATCGCCCGGGGTGTCGTTCATTGTCATGCTGGCTCGGGCTTTGAATTGATTGAAAACCGCTCACCCGCCGTACGCACTATAGCGTCTCAACCCGCGTGCGAGAGCCAGTCGGTTCAACGCATAGAGGATCAGCACCCATGCGAAGCCGGTGGCCAGTTCGATGGCCAGATGGCTGTGATCGTATTTGTGGAGCATGATCGCGGCCGGAACGAACGCGAGGTATTTGAACGGCAACAGTAGCGTGAGGTTCGCCATCCACGGCGGAAGCCAGTCGAGCGGCAGCATGTGTCCCGACAGGAAGTAGCTGAGCAGCATGTACACGAATACGAGCGAACTGACTTCCAAAAACCAGAACGCGACCAATCCCATCAGGCTCTCGATCAGGAAGCCGATCAGAAACGCGAGGACCAACGCCACGCAACCGCCTGCGATGGTGATGGCATCGGGCCAGCCTCGGAAGTAGTCGCGGCACATCCAGAAGACGAACGCGAACGGCACAAAAGCCACGACGTAATAGACCAGCTTGTGAGCGACTCGGTGCCAGAAGAGATAGTCGAGCAAATCAATCGGCTGAATGAGGAATTTCTTGATCGAGCCGTCACGAATGTCGCGCGCGATCCCCGTCGTCAGCCCTGGCATCGACGAGAAGGCTCGCCCCAGCATGACGAGCAGTGAGTAGGCCACCATGTCGCCATAGGTGTAGGCATTGATGACCTTCCCATCGCGCGAACCGGTCGCTTGGTAGATCGCTCCCCACAGAAAGACCTGCGTGACGATCGGGAGGAACCGCACCAACGTCGCGAACGCGAAGTCGGCTCGATACACGAGCCGCTCCTCAATTGAGGTTCGCAGGATGCACCACCTAACGCGCAGGGAAGAGGGCATTAGCGGCGATCCGTTTGTGTCGGTTTCGGTGATGTCTCCTTCTCGATTCGCTGAAGAAGGACCGGTGTTCCACTTGCGGTCACGAGAAGCATTTGAGTTCCTTTGCCGCTGATTTCACCGTATTGGAGCTGGAAGCGAACGATTGCACTCGCGCCAAGATCAAATGCTTGGAGACGCAAGTCAGAGATTAACTCTTCTTCGGCCGTGGCGATCATCTGCTCATACGTTGCTGAACGACCTCCAACAAAGTCTCTCATGCCTACGAGAAAATCCAAAAACATGTTTATCCCGTACACTCGGCGAGCGGTGATTACGGAAAATTGCTTTACGACTCGAAGGCCCTGACGCTCAATCGTGTCGGTTGTCGTGACAAGAAGATCGTTTGATGGGTGTGGTGGGATTCCCAATGGGATTTCCAAAACGTGAGCAATGGCAACCCATTTTCCGGACTCACCTTGGCAAACACTAGCATCCGGTCGGATCAGTCCAGAATGTAGCAATTCCGTCAATTCAGCCAGCGAGATTGGGCCTTCGGTGGTGGTGCCGTCGCCGCTCCAGTACCAATCGTCGCTTGACGTTGACCGCGGTGTCGCCGGACGAGCACGCGTGAGGCGAGGCTTATTCCGGCAAGTCGGGCAGACATCAGAATCTGAACCTTTTGAAGCGGAAAACTCTTCTTCACAAATCGAACAAATCAAGTTCGCCATTTACAGACTCCAGCAGATGGCTTAGCGGGTTGATGTTTCCAGTTCCAACACGACGATGTGCAACCGACACCCACGCATTTATTGACGCTCACCCTTTCGCGCGAACAGTTCGGCGATGACATCTTCCAGAGGCCGCTCCTGCACGCCGACATCTTCAATCGTGTAGCGGTCGAGCAGGGCGGCGAGCACTTTGGGGATCTCCTGCCGCGGGACTTCCAGTTTCACGCGGGGAGGCATCCGCTCGACGATCTTGCCGTATCGTTCGAGGTCTTCCGGGATCTCGGTCCCGGCAAACTGAAGCTGAATCTGCTTGAAGCGGCTGAAGCGGTCGAGGATTTCGGCGAGCGGCCCGTCATGCTTGATCTCGCCCTCGTTGATGATGATGGCCCGGCGGCAGAGGGCTTCGACATCTTTCATGTAGTGACTGGTGAGCAGCACCGTCATCTGCTGTTCCTGCTGATAATGCCGCAGGAATCCCTGGACCCTGCGCTGCGAGACGACATCGAGACCAATCGTCGGCTCGTCGAGCAACAACACCTCGGGCGAGTGCAACAGCGATGCGATCAACTCCATCCGCATCCGCTCGCCGAGCGAAAGCTCGCGCACCGGCTGGCCGACCAGTTTGCGAACTTCGAGCAGATCGGTGAGTTCATCCACGCGACGTTGAAACTGCGCGGGTTCGATGCCGTAAATCTCGCGATGCAGAATAAAGGACTCCTGCGCGGGTAAGTCCCACCAAAGTTGGTTCTTCTGCCCCATGACCAACGAGAACCGTTTGCGGTACGCGTTGTCACGTTGCCACGGCACGAAACCGAGAACCGTGGCGGACCCCGAAGTCGGATAGATCAGCCCGCTGAGCAGCTTGAGCGTCGTGGTCTTGCCCGCGCCGTTCGGGCCGAGGAACGCGACCATCTCACCCCGTTCGATCTGAAAGCTGACACCCTTCACGGCCTGAACGAGGTTGTATTCGCGATGGAAGAGACCGGTGAGCGACGCCCGCCATCCGGCCGGCTTGCGGTAGACGCGATAGTGCTTGGCGAGGTCGCGAACTTCGATGATCGACATGGGGCGGATGATAACGGTGTGGAGTATGTTTTCAACGTGCCGTTCGACTCGCCCCTCAATCGAGTACGCTGGAAGCTCGCTTCAAAAGTCGGGCTA
>JAYVOX010000586.1:0-4185 GCA_043757695.1 Schlesneria sp. | reverse complement strand
AAGAACCGGAGGACTCACGTCCACCGCTCGGAAAGTCTTAGACAGGGCCGCGCGAAGTCTAGTTCCTTCTATTTACGTGGCCTGACTCTGAGTCAAGGCCCAGCGTAGGTAAGACTCAATCCACGGATCGAGATCGCCGTCGAGTAACGCGAGCGGATGAGCCGTCTTGTACTCGGAGCGATTGTCTTTGCAGTACGACTCGGGGTGCAGGACGTAGCTGCGAATCGTTTCGCCGCCAAAGCCGATGCGCGACTTTTGTCCGCGTCGTGCCGAAATTTCTGCGTCCCGTTTGTCCGCTTCCAACTGGTACAGCTTGGCGATCATCATCTTGCGAGCAAGCGCCCGGTTCTGATGTTGGCTCCGCTCGTTTTGGCACTGCACCACGGCATTGGTTGGCAGGTGAGTCAACCGGATGGCTGAGTCCGTTTTATTGACCTTCTGGCCACCGGCACCGCTGGCCCGGCAGATGTCTTCGCGAATGATCTTCGGATCGTCCCACTCGATGTCGATGTTGATGCTGTCGTCCAACTCGGGTGTGACATCGACGGCGGCGAACGAGGTTTGTCGGCGATGGGCCGAATCGAAGGGACTCATCCGAATCAAGCGGTGATTTCCTGTTTCTCCCTTCAGCAAGCCGAAAATGAACGGACCACGAATGACCAAAGTTGCCGAGTGAATCCCGGCCTCTTCGGCGGGGGAGGACTCCAACAACTCCGAGGCGAACCCGCGATTCTCCGCCCAACGCTGGTACATCCGCACCAGCATTTCGGCAAAGTCTTGAGCATCCGTGCCCCCCTCACCTGATTGAACGGCGAGATAGGCGGAGTTGCCGTCTTGCGGCCCGGACAACATCGCTTGCAGTTCTGCTTTGGCGAACTGCTCGTTCAACGACGCGACCAACACGACGGCATCGTCACCGATGTCTTCGCCCATCTCCGCAAACTCAACCATGACACCGAGGTCTTCGGAACCCTTGAGCAGTTCGGCGATCGGTTTGATCGCGGCATTGATTTGTTTGAACTCATTCATCATGGCCTGAGCCTTCTCCTGGCTGTTCCAGAAGTCGGGTTCAGACATCCGCTCACTGATCTCGGCGATGCGTTGCTGTTTGGCAGCCCAGTCAAAGAGAGTCTCGGAGTTGGAGAATCCGGGCGATCAACGATTTGGCTTCGTCTTGTTGGGCAGTTTCCATGGCAGCAACTTCACTCTTTCGGACAGGAGGAAAAATAGAACCGGCGGGAGTATATCGGCCAGTGTGGTGGGTGCGACTGCAACGCAAACTATTCCATCTCTGCAATCGGAACAACGTGCTGTGCGGCATCGCAATGCGAAGGCGACTCGATATCCTCTCGCCGGGATTGGCCACGGCGGTGTGATTTTGATGGGTAAGAGAAGACCATGCGGATCGTGATTGCAGGAGGCGGGTTAGCGGGACTGGCGGCGGCGGTCGCTTTGACGGAGCGTGGGTTGCCGTGTGAGGTGTTGGAGTCGCGGCCTCGACTCGGTGGACGAGCCAGTTCATTTCTCGACCCCGCTTCGGGAGTGTCGATCGACAACTGTCAGCATGTGTCGCTCGGCTGTTGCACGAACTTCCGCCACTTCTGTGAGACGACCGGCCTGGCGGCGTTCTTTCGGCGCGAAGCGACTTTGTACTTCATCGGCGTCGATGGTCGAGTCAATGTGTTCTCGGCCAATTCATGGCCCGCTCCGTTTCACCTGGCGGGAAGCTTCGCGCGGCTGAGCTATCTGTCTTGGCGAGACAAGCTCGCACTGGCTCGGGGACTGAAGGCACTCGCGCGCGGTGTGACTGAAGCGGAGCGCCGACTGCCGTTCTCGGTATGGTTGGCGCGGCAACGGCAGACGCCCACCGCGATCAGTCGGTTCTGGAACGTCGTGCTCGTCAGTGCTCTCAGTGAGTCGCTCGATCGAATTGATGTCGAACATGCGCGGAAGGTTTTCGTGGACACGTTTCTCGCGCACCGTGACGGCTGGTTCGTCGAGATCCCGACGGTGCCGCTCGATGATTTGTATGGAGGCCGGTTGACCGAGTGGCTCACCGCACGCGGCACCACGATTCGTCTGCAAGCTTCGGTGGAGAAGATCGAAGTCGAGAGTGACCACGTCTCCGCCGTGAGGCTTTCTACTGGCGAGACCGTGCGTGGTGATGAGTTCATCGTCGCGTTGCCGTTCTTCCGCGTGAGATCGGTGTTGCCCGAGTCGCTCGCGGCCCATCGCGATCTCGCCGGAATCGAACAACTGGAATCGGCTCCCATTTCCAGCGTGCATCTGTGGTTCGACCGACCGATCACCGAGTTGCCTCACGCGGTCCTTGTCGATCGGCTGTGCCAATGGATGTTCAATCGAACGGTGCTTGGAACAACGGCCTCTGGTGCCAGAGCAACCACTGGCGGAGAGTCGGCAGAGACTTCGGTTGCGATGGGTGGCTTCTACTATCAGATCGTCATCAGCGCGAGTCGCGAATTGGCAGGGCAGTCGCGCGAAGCGATCCTCACGCAGGTGTTGGCGGAACTGATTACGATCTGGCCGGAGACCGCACGCGCGACACTGCTGCACTCGCGCCAAGTGACGGAACATCGCGCGGTCTTTTCACCTGTGCCCGGTGTGGACGCGTTACGACCGTTGCAGCAGTCACCGATTGGCAACCTGCAATTCGTGGGAGATTGGACTCAGACCGGTTGGCCAGCCACGATGGAAGGGGCCGTGCGCAGTGGCTATCTTGCCGCCGCCAACATCCTAACACGGTTGGGCCAACCTCAAGTTGTCGTGACTCCCGATCTGCCAGTGGGAGTGTGGTCGCGGCTGCTGATGGGAATCCCAGTGAAGCAGTGAGGGCGGTTCCCAACCAGCCCGTATCGCGTTCCGCTTCAATGGCGTGAGAACAGGTTCAACCCAACAAACAGGTTCGACTGCATGCGACCGATACTGGTAATCGTCGGCCTGTTGATCAGCTATCTGCTGGTGGGAGCAGTCGCATTCCGGTTGACGGAAGGGTGGGACTGGCTGCAATGCGTTTATCAGGCGGTCATCATCATGACCACTGTCGGGATGTCAGCGACGGCTCAGGCTGAATTGCGGCCCGCAACCAAGCTGTTCATCATCGTTTATCTGATTTTTGGAATTGGCGTCTTCACGTAATTGTGTGTCCCAGTTGGGACAGCATCTGGTCAACCTGCAACTTGCGGGACATTTGGGAGCGGCGGAGCATGGACCGGGCCATCCGACAATTACACGGGCATTTCATCGTCTGCGGCTTCGGTCGGATGGGCAGTACGATCTGTCGCTATCTTCATTCGCGTCATAAGCCGTTTGTAGTAGTCGATACGGATGGCGAAGCCTTGGCCGGTGGCTGTCGTGAGCAAGGCTGGTACTACATTGTTGGCGACGCCACTCACGACGAAGTCCTCCTGACGGCCGGAATTCTCGACGCGAAGGCGTTGACTACCGTCTTGCCGACCGACGCTGACAAGGTCTACGTTGTCCTGTCGGCACGACTACTGAACGACAAGCTTCAGATCGTAGCCCGCGCCTCAGACGAAAAGGCGATCGATAAGCTCGAACGGGCCGGAGCCACTCGCGTCGTCAGTCCGTTCAGCAGCGGAGCGGTCAAGATCGCGCGGTTCATGCTGAATCCGAGCGTCGAAGATTTCTTCGAGATCAATGACGATCACGGTAGCCAACTGGAACTGGCCGATGTCCAAATTGGCGTGGGCAGCCCTTACGTCGGCAAGCGGCTGATGGACACCGATCTGCGCGAGAAAGGTGTCATGGTCGTGGGCATTCGTCGCGCGAATGGCGAACGACTGATGCCTCCGCCCGGCACCGCCATCATCTCTGCGGGAGATTGTTTGTTTGCATTCGGGAGTTCACAGGCCGTCGGCGAAATGATTGGTCGCGATGGATCGAGTGAATGCCTCTTCCACTTAGACTTCGCACGGCCCAACGTGAGGCGTTTAGCCGCGTGAGGTATAGCCGGGATTTCTCACTCACCAGTGCGAAATGGAAATCAAAGCCTGAAACGCAAGCGAAGGTCTTCCTGTTCGCACCTTCGCTTGCGCTTCCGGCTTCGATTCCCGATTAGAAAGCGGGTTAGGGTCGTTCGAGGAATTACGGTCTGCATTGGGTTGCGAAGGTAGCCCTGTCGCTCCGCGACAGGAAGCGCGGGCG
>JAYVOX010000585.1:0-15885 GCA_043757695.1 Schlesneria sp. | reverse complement strand
GGGAGGGGGGCGATGACAAGGGCGGCCTGTTTCCACGCTCCTCCCCCCTCCCCGGCCCTCCCCGCCGAGGGGAGGGAGAAATGATTGCGACCACCAATTGCCGACTGCACCCGACGGAAGCAGGCCAACTCCAAATCGCGATCCTGTAACACCAGCGCACCACTCCCACCGCTTCAATCTCAGCCTCACTCGTGAAAGAATTCCCCATGCCTCAATGCGCCGTCTGCGATGAAGCACTTCAGCCGGAACAGAAGACCTGCCACGTGTGCGGTTCGACCGTGGACGCGAGTGCCAGTGCGACTCCCTTCAGTGCGAGTTCTCCGGCTGCTCTCGCGTCACTGTCGCCGATCCCCATCGCTTCGCAGGACAACGGCAACCCCTGCGCGACCGATCTCCTTCCCACGGTTCCCGTCGCTCCGTCCTTGCCAGCAGGCCATGACCGCGCGGCGAGTACGAGCGTCGAGCGACAGTGTCCCGCCTGCGGTCTCACGTTCGGCGCGAGTCACCTCGATGACTTCTGTTCGTGCGGTACCGAGCTGCAAGCGCGTTCGGAATCGTCGGTCAGTCTCCCGGCGGCGAGTGGCTCACCCGTGGCCCCACTCCCGCCGATCCCAGCGCCACCGGATCTCGTTCCCGCCGCGCCGTCCGGGTCCTGTCGCCCGCCCGTGGGAACGATTTGCTTGGTCGTCTACTCCGACACGAAACCACGTCAGCCCGTGCGTTATTTTCCCCTCGCCAAGGATGTCGTCGTGCTGGGCCGTGAAGATGCCGTGCGCGGCGACTTCCCCGATTTGGACCTCGCGTCGCTGGTGGACGAGTCCCTCGCGCGCAAGGTCTCGCGCCGCCATGCCGAAGTGCTGCGAGCCCGCGATTCGCAAACGTTCTCCCTGCGACCGCTCCCCGGCAACACGGGAACTCAAGTCGGTAAAGAACTCGCCACCCCCGGCCAAAACTACCCACTGACCGATGGCACACCGATCGTCTTGGGCGGCGTCCTCTGGCTGAAGTTCGAGACGATCAAGTGAGCCAACACGTGGTGACGTAGGGCCAGGGCTTCCAAGGTGCGCTTTCCCGAGAAATTCAGCATGTCGCCGAACTCGTGAGAGTTCGGACGATTGGCCACTCGAGCCGAATTCTCACGAATTCGGCTACAAACGCGGGAAAACGCACCTTGGAAGCCTTGGCACTACGTCGCTCCAGCCATGATGAGGGTCTGTTTTCACAGACCCACTTCGTCAGGGGCTTTGAGGACGATCGGACGTGCGCCGCGCAGCAGCCCCACGACTTGGCTCGACGGTGCGAACAAGTCGCACGTGAGATCGCCTGCGTGAGGGGATGCGAGTTTGATGAGCGTGAAGTCGGTTGAGCGTTCCGCGTCAACGTCACCCCGCAACGCGCGACGACCGCCGCGTGTCGCGAGGTCGAGCAGCGTGAGGTGTGAGAGATCGGGATGCTGCTTCGCGACGAACTGCAATTCGGCGAAGAGGCTCAGGTCGGGGTTTGAGGCGCGGCTGTCGGTGCCGAACGCGACGGAGCCACCCAACTCCAGCAGTCGCCGCCACGGATGGTGTCGATGCCCGAACGCGGCGTGAGTGCGCGGGCAATAGACGAGCGTCATGTGCGGCCGAGCCGCCAAGAATTGCAGTTCGTCCTCGACGAAATAGTTGCCATGCACGATCAAGCTGCGCGGCGCAGCGGCCAACGTTTCGAGCCACGTCAGCGGTCGTGCTCCGCCGAACAGTCCGTCGCGCCAGATGCCAAACTCGGTGAGCAACTCGCGAAACTCGCCCGTCCCGTCGGCGAGTAACTCCAGCTCCGCCTCGGTCTCCGCCAAGTGCATGGCGACCGGACGTGCTGCCGTTCGCGCCAAGGCCACCGCCGACTTCAACAGATCGGGGCGAACGCTATACAGCGCGTGAGGACTCAGCCCAAAGTGGCCTGCCCAGCTCATCACGTGTCGAGCCAGCGCCGTCTGCAAGCCGACTCGTTCGTCACCGAGGCCAATCAACTCTTGAAACACGACACCCGCGAAGTCTGTGGTGGAGTAATCGCGGCTCGACCAACCGGTCGTCGCAATGTCCCCCATGAGTGCCGTACCGCAACGAACGCTCTCCTCGACTCCCGCACGAATGGCTTCCGGCACGCGGTTCACCGGGAACGGTTCGGCCTGCTCGCGTCGGTACTTCACGACCGAGCGAATCCAATCGGTGAAGCGGCCCGTCGTGGGGATCGGCTCTCGCAACAGGCTGAACTCCAGATGCGTGTGCGCGTTGACCAGTCCCGGAACGAGAGCCACTGCGCCCAAGTCGATCGTGGCGGGATCGCCACCGCGCAGTACATCCAACTGCCCATTCGCGTGGAAACGGACGGTGACATCCTGCGCGACGCTCCCGGCGTCATCGACCAGCCAGCCGACGCGATACACAGATGCGGAAGAATTGAGAGGAGGTTTCATCAGGCTCGCCATCGGGGTGCAGTCGTCCATTGGTGGTCGCTTTCCGATCCCCTCTCCCTCCGTTTTCGTGTGAGAGGGCCGACCTGTCGAGAGACCTTGGAACACAGGCATGACCGACTGGAAGAACGAGATGCATGGACGCCAGTACTTCCAGCACAATGCCAATCCCCCCTCACCCTAACAGCCAGTTGAAAAAGGGAGGGCGAGGCTCCTGCCGAGCCGTTCTTAGGCGAGCGGCAAGTGATGGCATACCCAGTCGTAGGATGGACGCCTCGTCCGTCCGTCACAACCAGCGGTGACTCGGACGGACGAGGCGTCCATCCTACGGGTAAATCAATTCCTGCCGCTCGCCTTAATCGGTATCTCGCTGGTTTCTCGCGGCTCGGCGGGAGCCTCGCCCTCCCGATCAACCTTTTTCAATAGGCTGCTGACCCTCTCCCCCCCAAAGTCGGGCAGGAGAGGAGACAAGAACAGACGACCCCCAAGTGGCGACTGCACCCTCGCCATCGTAGCCACGGGGATCGCAGTGGCACACCATCGCTCGATGAGGTATTCGTCTCGCTTCCCCTTGATCGTCCTGTTGTGCTGTCGAGTTTTTCTGATGCCGCTCCCTTTTCCGCCGACGATCTTGCTCGCCATCGGCGGGCTGTTGCTCGTGGGAAGGCAATGGCTGCGTGATGTCCGTTCGGGCGCGAGCCTGTGGCTGGTCGCGTGGCTGTACGCCGCGTACGCGCTGGCGGCGCACGGCAGCGCGCGGGGCGACGTGGCTGCGCGAGCCGCTGCCGAATCCGTGTGGGTTGTTGCGGACGTGTTGGCTCTGTCGGGACAGTGGCTGGCTCTGACGCTCGGGCTGCTGTTCGGAGTCGGTTCGATCGGCAGGATCTCGCGCGAGGGAGCGACACCCGAGCGGCTCGGCTATCTGTCGTTTCTCATCGCGGGCGTGATGCTGGTCGTCTGTGCGAACGATGCGATCACGTTGGCGTTGTCATTGGAGATCGTGCAGTTCGCCGCGATCGCACTGCGCCGTTTGGAACTCGACGCGCGAAGCCGCTCCACACCGCATCCCGCCGATGAGTTCAGCTCGCCGCGCGACGAGGCCACGCTCTGGTTGGGGATCGCTGCGTCGGTCTGTGTGTGGTTGGGTCTGGCGCTGGCTGCGAGCGTCAGCGCTTCCACGCAGTTCGATGACCTGCGGATCGTCCTCGCGCAGGCCTACAGCCCCGGGCCGGGACGCCTCGGGATTGGAGCGGGATCGAAACTCGGGTTGCTCGCCATCGGCTTGGTTGTGACCGGGATCGGCAGTCGCATGGGGCTGGTTCCCTGGCAATCAATCTTGTCTGAGAACGTGCGTGGCGTCGGCTATTGGACGAGCGGCTGCATCGTGTTGAGCAGCCAGTTGGCCGGCGTCTTTGCACTGGCACGATTGTGCGGCACGGTTTGGATCGGGTTTGCGGGTGAGTTGATTGTGCTGCTGATTGTGTTGTCGGCGACGACGTTCGCGGTGGCCGGGGGGCTCAGTGCGCGAGGACTCGCGCGCGGTGAGGGAGCGTTGCGACGATGGCTGATCGCACTGACGATGTTGCACGGCGCGTGGCTGCTGATCGGAGTCCTCGCGGCGACGGCGGAACTGGCCGTTCCCGAGAACAGCCTGTCGGCAGCGACCGGTCAACCGAGTGCGTTGTCGCTGCTCGTCTTCTCGGCCAGCGCGAGTCTGCTCGGTCTGGCGGGTCTCTTCCTGTTGCTCAATCATCTCGCGCGCGGCGATCGCGACATCGAGTACCTCGACGAACTGCTGGGGCTTGGTCAATTGGCTCCCGTGACCGCGACCGGCTTGATGATCGTGCTGGCCAGTCTGATCGGTCATGCGCCGCTGTGGGGTTGTTCGGGACTCTGGTTGATGCTGGTGGCGGGCTTTCACGTGCGCGCGGTCGATGCGACGGGAGCATCAAGCCTCGCGCCGCATCCCGGCGTGATCGTGCTGTTGATCGTGGCGACACTCAGCACACTGCTCGCGGCGACGATGGTCATTCAGTTCGCGCGGGTGATGTTTCTCGAAGCTCCGATCTCCCGCACGCGACCTCAAGGGGGAATGGCGTCACTCGGCGCGGGGCTGTTCGTTGCAGTCACTCTCGTGATCGTCGGCCTCGCCCCCTCGAAGTTGCTCGCTCTACTAACCACGAATCCGGGCCAGCTTCACCTCACCGCGCCGCACGATGCCCCGGCAGGGAAAGCAGCCGGGGCCGCGACAGCTCGGCGTGACAGCGGTCCTGCGGAGCAGCCGGAGTGAATCGCCCCCCCGCGGGAAACCCGCAACCCAAGCGAAGAGTTTGAACCACGAATCAGAACAAAGCCGGGGCCGACTCGTGTCCTCTCGCACGACCAATCTGAGTCTTTCCGAGCGGTGGACGGAAATGTGTCACTCTTGGCCGCGTGAAGTCACGATTAAAGTCCGGTCACGAGAAAGAGTGTCAAACCCAAGCCGTGAAAGAGGATGAGCGGTTAAACCTCGCACGACCATCGCGAGGGAATTCGTTGAGCGACTTCCTCGCTCACGCTTCGGCTTGGTAAATCATGTCCTGCCAGTCGCTTCAGAATCACTTATCGAGCCTCACACCATCATGCCCAACCGACTTGCCCACGAGACCAGCCCGTACCTGCTGCAGCACGCGAACAATCCCGTCGATTGGTGGCCGTGGTGTGAGGAGGCGATTCAAACGGCGCGGCGACATGAGCGACCGATCTTTCTGTCGATCGGGTACAGCGCGTGCCACTGGTGTCACGTGATGGAACACGAAAGTTTTGAAGACCCCGTGCTGGCGGCACTGATGAACGAGCGGTTTGTCTGCATCAAGGTTGATCGCGAGGAACGGCCCGATCTCGATCAGATTTACATGTCGGCGGTGCAGGCGATGACCGGCAGTGGCGGTTGGCCGATGTCCGTTTTCCTGACTCCCGCGTTGAAGCCGTTCTACGGTGGGACTTATTGGCCACCGACCGCGCGCGGGGGACGACCGGGCTTTCGCGAGATTCTGCTCGGTGTCTCCGATGCGTGGTTGAACCGACGCGACACGGTGTTGCATCAGGCTGACGAATTGACGAGTCACGTCGTTGATGCGGCGTCTGCCAGCGTCGCCTCGTCACCGTTGAATGAAGAGATTCTGCGGCACGCGCTGCGGTCGCTCGTTCGCTCGGCCGATCGAGTCCACGGCGGCTTCGGTTCGGCTCCCAAGTTTCCGCATCCGATGGACCTGCGTGTCGCCCTGCGCTGCTCACGGCGGTTCCACGATGACGAGGTTCTTGATGTCGCGCTGCTGACACTCGACAAGATGGCGCGCGGCGGCATCTACGATCATCTCGGCGGTGGCTTCGCGCGGTACTCGACCGATGAACGCTGGCTCGTCCCGCATTTCGAGAAGATGCTGTACGACAACGCGTTGCTCGTCCCGGCTTATCTCGAAGCCTTTCAGCTCACGGGCCGGGCCGACTTCGCCCGCGTCGCCCGTGAGACGCTCGACTACATCCTGCGCGAGATGACTCAACCGGCGGGCGGCTTCTATTCCACTCAAGACGCCGACAGCGAAGGGGTCGAAGGAAAGTTCTTCGTCTGGAGCGAGGCCGAAGTCGATGCGGTGTTGGCGGAGAGGAGTCAGGAGTCAGGAGGCCGGAGGCCGGGGACAGAAGACGGGAGTCAGTCCGATGCCGCTGCTCCCTCAACCCTCCACCTTCCACCCTCAACCCTCTTCAAGGTTTGCTACGACATCTCCGCGCGCGGCAACTGGGAACACGCGAACATCCTCAACCGAGTGGTCACGCACGACGAAGCGGCCGCAAAGCTGAAAGTCGATCCGGCCCAGTTGGAAGAGGTTCTCGCACGCTGCCGACAGAAGCTGTTCGACGTGAGGTCACAGCGCATCTGGCCGGGTCGCGATGAAAAGGTACTCGTCAGTTGGAACGGGCTGATGATCGGCGCAATGGCACTCGCCGCCAACGTGCTGGGTGAGCCGAAGTATGCCGCAGCGGCACGCGCGGCGGCGGAGTTCATCCTGCGAGAGATGGTTGTTGAGAGGGGACAGGAGGCAGGTGACAGGAGTCAGAGGGATGAATTGCACGCGCCGTCTTTGTCGGAACTGGAATTCGGTCCATCGTCTCGATTGCTGCACAGCTTTAAGGATGGGCGTGCCCGATTCAATGCGTACCTTGATGACTACGCGGCACTCATCGACGGGTTGTGTGAGCTGTATCAGACCGTGTTCGAGGCGCAGTACCTCGACGCCGCGCTGAGGCTGGCTCAGCGGATGCTCGACCAGTTTTGGGACGACGCGAACGGCGGGTTCTTCTACACGTCGAACGACCACGAAACGCTGATCGCTCGCAACAAGGAGACGCACGACAACGCGACACCTTCGGGCAACAGCCTCGCGGCGACCGCGCTCCTCAAGCTGGCGCGATTGACCGGTCGCACGGACCTCGAAGCGAAGGGAGTGGCCACGTTGGAGATGATGTCCGGTCTGATGAACCGCATCCCACTCGCCGCCGGTCAGTCCCTGATCGCCCTCGATTTTCTCCTCGGCCCGACGCACGAGCTGGTGGCGGTGGAGGGGACGCAAAGCAGGGGACAGGAGTCAGGGGACAGGAGTCAGCAAGCAGCGGCAGACATTCTCAGCGCGCTGCATCGGCGATTCGTTCCAAACAAAGTCGTTCACCGGCGCGAAGTAACGACGAACGACGAGTCACTCCCACAGTCCGTCCGCGCCGTCCTGAGCGGCAAGACCGCAATCAACGACGAGCCGTCGCTCTACATCTGCCGCTTTGGAACGTGCGAGCAACCCGCCATCGGTGCCGCCTCCATTGCTGAAGCAATCCAGAAGTTGTGAAACGTTCGTACTCCACTTCCGGTCCCCTCGTCCCAGCTTTGTGGAGAGAGGCTTTGGGTGAAGGGTGCTTTGGCTGCTTCACCAACAGAGCGATACGAATTCGATCGGAATTGGTCCACCTAAATAAGGCTCATTCACGCGGGAAAGGCTCACGCATGGGACTCGACTACGTTGAAGTCATCATGGAGATCGAAGACGCGTTCGAGATCACCATCTTTGATGTCCCTCTCCCGCTGATGCCGTTTGAAATGATGACCGCCGACGACCTGTGTGAACACATTTGGCAGCGGTTGCAGGGCCGGGAACCCGCGTGGACGGAGGCCGACTTCAATCACATCGTGAAACAAACGGCTCTGCTGCGACAACGGACTGAAGCGTACTTGCGCGGGCTACCACGACCGTGGTGGCAATGGAGCCTGCCCCGTCAACTGAATGGCCTCGTCAAAGACGAAGCACTTGCAAACCTGTGGCAGGAACTGGAACTGATCTGGGGCTTCCCACCACCGCCGCTCGTGCCGAGTTCCGACAGCAACACATTTGAGCTACCCGCTTCATGCCGCACCCGGCTCGGACTCCTTGGCACATTGATCCGCCAATGGGCATTTCAGCACGAGTCGTGTCGCTACGTCTGGCAAGCTTCGTCTGCGCCGCGTCCTCCCAATGCAGACAAGTGGACGCGAGCCACCGTGTGGGATCGGCTGCAATCCATTCTCAGGGAGACACTCAATCTCCCGCAGGAAGCGGTTCAGCCAGAAGCGACTCTGAAGGGCGATCTCAGGATGGATTGAGCCATGCTCACCTGAAGATCAACGGCCCGATGACTCTCTCGCACTCGGCTCGACGGTCCTGTCGAGGATCATGATCTTTTGCCAGATCGTGCGTGAGAGTCCATTGGTCAGTGCTGCCAGTTGATCGGACGCATCGACGGCGTCGGCGTCGGGAAACTCTTGCACATAGATTGCGCCGACCTTGGCCACGATCGACAGCAGCTCACTGCAATAGTCGAGGTAGCGGCCCAACTCGAAGGCGGTCAGCGTGCGCGGTGGCGACGACGGAGTGCGTGTCCCTTGCAGCAGGTTCTCGGGGTCTTTCGTGAGCTGGTGCATGTCCACGATGTGAGCGATCGCCCTCAACTCGTGCAGTGCCGACAGCGCACGTTCTCGTTTCAATCGGCGCTCGAGGCTGAACAAGAACGCGAGCGTCGCGCCGATGAAGAACAGGCTCCCCAGTGAGGCTTCCATCGTCTGCGCGAAGTTGGCCAACTCACGCAATTCGTCGCCGCTCGAATGAACGTTGAGTCCAATCAGAATCAGCACGCCCACGACCGCCGTGACCAGCCCGACACAGGCCGCGCGCAGCCAGAGATGCGGTCGCTTGATCTGCTCACAACGTAAGACCGCTTCCTGCGCGACGCGATGCAATTCAGCCGCGACCTGACGCAGCCCGGCAGCCGGAAAACGATCGGCAATTCGGCGTTCGAGTTGTGCGGCGGTATCAACGATCTTCTGCGGTTGCAGTTCGCGGTAGTTGACTCGATTGGTCGGAACGACGGCAGGCGTCGCCACGACGGGCGAGGGGGAAGTCGGCTTGCTCATGCGATGTTTCTTAGAGGCGATCCGAGAAGGTGGTTTTCGGGAGGGCGAGGCTCCCGCCGAGTCACAGAAGAGTTGGACTTCAATCACCGTTTCGGCTCGGCAGGAGCCTCGCCCTCCCTGTTCGGACAGCCACTGACCTCATGCCAGTCGGAACAATCGCCGTGCGTTCTCGGTCGTGGCAGCCGCGATCACTTCCTTTGAGACACCGCGCGTTTCGGCCAAACAAGCGGCCGTCAGTCGGACGTGAGCCGGTTCGTTTCGTTTGCCTCGAAACGGCGTGGGGGCAAGGTACGGCGCGTCCGTCTCGACCAACAGTCGGTCGAGTGGCACCGCCAGCGAAACCTCGCGCAACGCTTCGTTCCTCTTGAATGTCACCATCCCACCGAAGGACAGGTGCAACCCCATCTCGAGGCAAGCGGCAGCGGTCTCAGCGGACCCGCAGAAGGCGTGCATGACACCTCGCAACGAGCCGTGTGTGAATTGCTTCCGCAACAGAGACACCACTTCTGCCTCGGCCTCACGGCAATGCACGACGAAGGGCAGATCCAGTTGCCGCGACAACGCCATGTGGCGTTCGAAGTATTCGGACTGCAACTCGATTGGAGAGTGATCCCAGTATTTGTCGAGGCCCGTTTCACCGAGTCCCACGACGCGCGGGGCCGAGGCCAATTCAACGATCCGTTCCCAGTCGCCGGGCTGAGCCGCCTGAATGTAGTTCGGATGGAGACCGACCACGGCCAAAACGCTGTCGTACTTCTGAGCCAACTCCACCACGCGGCGGCAACTGTCGAGCGTGATGCCGATCGCCAGCATCCGCGTCACTCCCGCATCGACCGCACGTTGAATCGTGTCGTGGCAGTCTTGAGTGAACGACTCTTCGTCCAAGTGACAGTGCGTGTCGATCCACTCCATCGTCGCGGCTCCAGTCTGTGCATGCGATCGTCCCGACTGACAATGCCGCGAGAGGACTCACAACGAACGCCTATAACGTCAGCAATCGCAACTCTTCGGTTCCGGCACGTTGCGCCGCGAGAACCTCCCCGAGGGCGGTCGCCGCTTCGGGATCATCGACGCACGTATGCGCGGCCTCATCCAACTCCGAGACCAGCGTGTCTTGGCTGGAGATGATGCGCGGTAGCAGTGACTTCAGTGCGAGAAAGTGCAGGTCGGTGAAAACCGACGGATACGCACCGAACTCCACCGGGCAACCGCGATCCACGAGCAATTCCGTCAACCGAACAACATCCTGCCGCTGACCTTGAACGAGACGAGCGAGCGCATCCCGCGCGGTGACCGCACTGTTCGGTGTCCACGGGCTGACCTCACCCACGAACTGCAGCAGGCTGCGCCCGAGATCGACGACCAGTTGGTTCAGCTTCGTGTTGTGTTGAATGCGGGCCATGTGCGATCCGAAGAGACAAGCGACGGCAGACGGCTCACGGCCGATGCAGACGGGACAAACGAAGACGGCTTACAAGAACGCTTCGGCCGCGTGACGGGCGACGAGACTTAAGGGTTCGATCCAGACCGTTCCCAGCAGCAACACCATCGCAGAAATCATCAGGACATACAGACCGGAAGAGGACTGAGTCGTCAAGGAGACTGCTCGAGCATCAGTCGGGCGGTCCTGCATACACATCACTTTCAGCACACCCACGTAGTAGAAGAGGCTCAGGACGGTGTTCAATCCCCCCGCCCCCAACACCACCCACATGAACCAATGCACCGACGCGGCATCGAACACGGCTGCGAAGATGAAGAATTTTCCGTAGAAGCCACCGAGCGGCGGCACGCCCACCAAGCTGAACAGGCAAATCGCCATGCAGACGGCCAATAACGGGGACTGGTGAACGATCCCCTTATAGTCGTCGATCTCTTCGCTGAACAACTGATTGCGGAGCAACGCGACGATGGAGAACGCGCCGAGATTCATGAACAGGTAGACGGCGAGATAGTAGATTAAGCCTTCAATGGCACGGATCGGCTGGCTGGGATCAACACCGCTCGTCGCTGAACGCAGTACCAACATGGCCGACACGGCCATCAACATGTACCCCGCATGGGCGATCGTGGAGTAAGCGAGCAGTCGCTTGAGATTCGTTTGCGAGTAAGCCGCCAAATTTCCAAACGTGGCCGTGATCACAGCAAGGACTCCCAAGCCCAAGCCAAACACCAGGGCCAAGTCGGGCAAACCGCCCGCTGAGCCGCCGGTGACAGCCAATGAGAATCGCACGAGCAACGCAAACGCGGCGGCCTTCGATCCGATCGACAGAAAGCCAGCGACTTCCGCTGAGGCCCCTTGAAACGCATCGGGACACCAGAAGTGGAACGGCACCGCCGACAGCTTGAAGGCGAAGCCAACTGTGATCATGAGCAGCGCCAAGAGAACCACGCGCGCTTCCGGTTGTTGAGTTCCGAAGCCGGTCGTGAACAACGCATGGAGTCGGTTGCCCAGTTCCGGAAACTCCGCCGTACCGGTCAAACCCGCCAGCAGGCTGATTCCGAACAGCATCACGCCTGCGGCACCAGCACCGTAGACGACAAACTTGAGTGCAGCCTCACTGCTCTGCCGTCGTCCCTTGAGGAAGCCGGTCAACGCGTAACTCGGCACGCTGGCCATTTCGATCCCGATGAACATCATCAGCAGATGATTCGCACTCGACATGAGCATCATGCCGACGACGGCCCCCGACAACAGGGTGTAGAAGTCAGGCGCGTCCTCATCGTCGGGGATGCCGCTCAAGACCGTCAGAGCAATCACGAATACGAGGAAGAACAGCAGCAGGCCACGAATGAAGACCGAGAACGAGTCATGGATCGCCAAGCCCGTGAACATCTCGATCGGGCCGCTCCCTTCCATTCGCAGTTCACAGAATTGGAAGAGCACATTGACGAACGCACCCATCCCACCCAGCAACGCGATCCAGTGCGTCGGCAAGACTTTGTCGAGGCTCGTCAGACGAGCCAGCAACATCGCGACGATCGACGCGGAGAGAATCAACTCCGGGAGAAAGAGCATCAACGAACGAGACGTGGAAGCCTGAGTGGCCACGTCGCCGCTGAGAAACTGCGATAAGAGTGACTGAAAATCCATGACGTTCTCAACGGGAACCGGCACTCGCCGGCAAACCGATTTCAAATTGCTGCGACTCGAACTTCCAACTCATCTCGTAACCGCATGAAGAACTCACACCGCTTCGGAACAACTCCACTCACACCTAGTGAGCGGCGATCCAATTCAGTACGGGGGAACACCTCACCACAAGGGTCACCTCACCAGCGTGGTCTGAATGACCGTGCCCGCGCCGTGCATCGTGTCGTAGGTCGTGGCCATGCTGTTGACCATCGTGTCGATCGAACCGCTCATCAGATCGAAGAGCAGACCGGGAAAGACTCCAAGCACAATCGCACAAATGACCAAGGTGTAGGCCACGGTCAACTCACGAGCATTGATTGGGATGATCCCTTCGGGGTGCGGACCCTTGTATTCGGGGCCGAAATACACGCGCTGAATTGTCCACAGGATGTACCCGGCAGTCAGGATCACGCCAGCCGCTGAAATGATGGCCAGCAGCGGATCGTAGTTCCAACAGCTCAGTACCGAGAAGATTTCACCCACGAACCCACACAGTCCCGGCAAGCCCAACCCCGCGAAGAAGATCACGGCCGCGAGTCCGGTGTAGTGCGGCATCAACTGAGCAATGCCGCCAAACTTGTTGAGGTCGCGGTGGTGAACGCGGTCGTACAAAACGCCCACCATAAAGAACATCCCCGTCGAAGAGATGCCGTGCGCGATCATCTGGAACATGGCGGCATTGATCCCCATCTTCCAGTAATCGACACCATCCGTTTTGCCATCGGAGATTTTCCAGACCGCGAGACCCAGCAGCACGTAGCCCATGTGGCTGACGGAGCTATACGCCACGAGTCGCTTGAAGTCGGTCTGAGCCATCGCCGCGAACGCACCATAGATGATGCTGAACACGCCCAACGCGACGAGGAAATAAGCGGCGTATTGTGCTCCATACGGACAGAGCGGGAACGCAATCCGAATGATGCCGTAGCCGCCCAACTTCAACAGAATGCCTGCCAGAATCATCGAAATCGGAGTCGGGGCTTCCACGTGTGCATCGGGCAACCACGTGTGGAATGGGAACGACGGCAACTTGATGGCGAACCCGATGAACAACAGGATGAAGGCCGCGATCTGCATCGACTCACTGTAGGCCGGGACTGACCCGCGACCGGCGGCCACTTCTGCCAGATAGAGCAGATCAAAGCTGCGACCGCTGTTGAAGTAGAACATCAGCATCGCGATCAGCATCAACACGCCGCCTGCCAACGTGTAGAGGAAGAACTTGATCGCCGCGTACTCGCGACGCGGTCCACCCCAGACGCCGATCAGGAAGTACATCGGCAGCAGCATCACTTCCCAGAAGACGTAGAACAGGAAGAAGTCGAGCGAGAGAAAGACCCCCAGTACGCCGGTTTCGAGAATCAAAAACAGCATCAAGTAGCCTTTGACGTGCTTCTCGATGCTCCACGAAGCGAGTGCGGACAGCACGAAGACCAGTCCAGTCAGCATCACCAGCGGCAGGCTGATGCCGTCCACGCCCAACTTGTAATAGACGTTCCAGTTCTTGATCCAGTCCACGCTGCACTGGAACTGCATTACTCCATTGGCAGGATCAGGATTAGGATCGTAGCCTGCCCACAGTTGCAGCGTGAGAGCGAACGTCAGCATCGTCCCCACGAGCGTGAAGTAACGCATCCCTTCCTTCGCCTGACTGTCGAACGCGAGCAAGCCGAGCGCGAACAGAGCTGGCAGGAAGATAATGAAACTCAGAATGGATTCGGCACTCAACATGGTGTTCTCAATCTCTTTGAACGCTGCGGAAAGTTCACGGTCAGCCGCAGATCATCAACCGGTCTTACTCAAACACGATCACCTACAAATCAGCTCAGCATTGCTTCATCTCGGTGTTGTCGTGATCAGCACCGCAAACAACACTACAACACCGACCGCAACCCACATCACGTACTGTCGAAGTCGTCCGGTTTGAACCACTCGCAACGACATGCCCACGGATCGCGTCACATTGCCAACCAAGTTGACCAAGCCATCAACCATTCCTTCGTCAAACTTCCGATCCCATTGAGCGACCGATTTGACGACCTTGGCCGACGTGTGCAAGACGACATCCAGAACGTGTTTGTCGAAGCCCGCGCACCAAGCCGAGACGATATGGACGGGACGAACAAACATCGCGTCGTACAGGACATCGAAGCGCCACTTATCGACGAGGAACTCATGCACGCCGGGGAACTGGCGGCGAATGTCTTCTGCCCGGATGGCCCGAGAACCGTACATCACATAGGCGAGGATCGAACCGGCGAACGCGGCGATCAATGCCAACAACCCTGCTTGTCCGTGAACCGCATGAACTTGATGATGGCTCGGCAACGTAATCCTGGCCGGACCCAACGATGTGTATGGCTCATCCGCAGAGACCACGGCGCTGTCTGCCAACAGTCGGTAAAGCGGACCCTCTTCGCCGCCTCCACCGAGCAACCAACCCCACGCACACGTCGCGGCTAAGACGGACAGCACGATCAACGGTGTGGTCATCACGCGCGGTGATTCATGGCAGTGATCGTAAACGTGCTGATCGCGAGACTCGCCGGCAAACGTGAGGAACCACAGGCGAAACATGTAGAACGCCGTGATTCCCGCTGTCACCAACGGAGTGAAGAACAACAGCGAGTGAACCGGATTCAAATTGGAATAGGCCAGCGCCGAGGCCACGATCGCGTCCTTGGAATAGAACCCGGAGAAGCCGATGTTCAGGACAGGCACCGCTAGCCCGGCGATCGCGATCACACCGATCAGCATCGTGTACGCCGTGATCGGCATCTTGCGACGTAGCCCGCCCATGCGAGGCATTTCCTGCACATGATGACAACCCGCGATCACGCTCCCTGAACAGAGGAACATCAGCGACTTGAAGAAGGCGTGAGTCACCAGATGGAACAGACCCGCACCCCAACCGCCGACCCCAATCGCCAGCATCATGTAACCGAGTTGGCTGATGGTTGAGTAAGCCAAAACACGCTTGATGTCGGTGGCGACGATGGCAATCGTCGCCGCAACGAACAGTGTGATGCAGCCGATGTATGCGATGACCAGTAAGACTTCCGGTGTGAACATCGGATAGAAGCGACCTGCCAGATAGACCCCTGCCGCGACCATCGTTGCCGAGTGAACAAGTGCGGAAACGGGAGTCGGCCCCTCCATCGCATCGGGCAACCACGTCTGCAATGGGAACTGAGCACTCTTACCGATGCAGCCCGCGAAAATGCCACAGCCCGCTGCAATCAGCAGAAGATAGCTGATCGAACGATCCTGCCCCTCTTGCTGAAGGCGATGGCCCGATGCGTCTCGCAGGAACACCTGCTGTCCGTCCTCTGAGACATCGAGCTTGCCATCGTTGCCACGCACCATCGTGAACAAACCAGCGTCGCCAGTCGTCGGTGAATCCGAAAATTGGAACGTGCCGCACCAAGTCCACAGGATCATCAAGCCAATCAGAAATCCGAAGTCGCCGACGCGATTCATGATGAACGCTTTGTTCGCCGCCGTGCTGGCCGACTTGCGTTCAATATAAAATCCAATCAGCAGGTAACTGCAGACTCCCACCAGTTCCCAAAAGATGAAAACTTGGAAAATGTTGCCAGCCAGTACCAAGCCGAGCATCGAGAAGCAGAACAGCGAAAGGTACGCGAAGAAGCGATGGAAGCGGCCCGGTCGAGTGAAATGACCGTGGCTTGTGTGAACTTCGTGGTCCTCGTACTCCTCGGTCAACTCATCCTTCATATACCCGATCGCGAAGATATGGATGCACGTCGCGATAAACGTCACCATCGTGAACATCACCAGCGTCAAGCTGTCGATGTACCAGTC
>JAYVOX010000584.1:0-15923 GCA_043757695.1 Schlesneria sp. | reverse complement strand
CCGTGTCTTCGCTACGAAAACAGCACGGCCATGCAAAGCCATGACCGTGGCACCCTAAAAACCAGCCTCTTCTTTTCGGATAGCCTCTGAGAGAGGCGTTCAGCTTCTCCGCCGTTTCCGTGAGTTCGTGTTGCCGAACGGAAGAGAAGACGAGGGCTTGGTTCATGTCCGTCACTTGCCGCCGAAAGATCGCAGTCTCTGTGACATCCGTCACTTGGATCATGACCCCCGTCGGGTGATCGTCCAAACCGAGTATTGCCCAGACCACATAAGACCAGTAAGTCGGCGGCGTTTGGGCATGTTGCTGCTCCACTAAATTTTCAGGCGTTCCCGTGCGATACACGCGGTCCAGCAACGCCACGCATCCATTGTTCGCCCCTTCCGGCACCGCCTCGGCGAAGCGACATCCGATCAGTACCGTACTTTTTTTTCCTACCAAACGCGAGAAGGCCTCATTGACATAGCGCACGATGTGGGTCATTCCCTCCACGGCGACCATCGGCTGGGGGGAAAGCTCGGAAAAGTACCGGCAGAGCTGCGGAAGCTCGAAAGTCGGTCCTCCCGCGGCGGCTCCTGTTTCATCGCGCATGAAGCACCCCTACGGTTTCGTCGCCGCAAAGTAGTCGGCACACTCCGTGTGCCGTTGACTGGTTACGGCACACGGAGTTTGCCGACTACGGTTACGTTGCCGACTGGCTCGGTGGTTCGTGGAGATCCGCTGACTCACCGTTCCACGGCCCAGGGATGCCGGTGGTGAGGCCGCGGTAGCCGCGCAAGGGTTCGCCGATGACGATGCCCTGGTCGGTGACCTGGTATTCGTGCATGTCGATGCTGTGCGGGCCGCCGCGCATCTTGACCACCAGCAGCATTCGGCGGAGTTGGCCGTTGAGCGAAATGTAGCGCAGGCGCACGATGTCGTCGGACAGGAACGAGATGGCGAAGTTCGAGAGGCCCATCGAAATGAAGTCCTCTTCGATCTCGACGGTGCTGACGATCGTCACGCCCAGCCGCGTGAGCGCGCCGATCATGCGATACAGCGACTCGCGAAAGTCCTCGCGGAAACCGGGTGCCAGCGCCATCTCGAAGCCCACCAGCGAGTCGATGACCAGCCGCTTGGCGCCGATCTTCTTGACCGAGCTGACCACTTCGTGCACCATTTCCATCCACGGAGAGATCCAAAGGACGCAGGTAGATGAGTTCCAGCTTGCCGTTCTTCTGCGGCGTGGTGAAGTCGAAGCCGAAGGTGGCGGCCCGGCGCACGTACTGGTCGGGCATCTCCTCGAAGATGGCGACGATGCCCGGTTCGCCGTGCTTGAGGCCCTCGGCGATGAACTGCGTGCCCAGCACCGACTTGCCCGAGCCGGACGGCCCGGCCATCAGCAGGCTGTCCCCCTCGGGGATGCCGCCGTGCAAAAGTTCATCGAACTTGGCGATGCCGGTGGAGAGGCGCCGCTGGCTCTTGCCCTTTTCTGTCTTTAGGCTGAGTCCGAAGGTGCGCGGGAAGGTTTGCAGCCCGGCCTCGGTAATGCGGACGGTGTGCAGCCCAGGCACGGATTCTTGCCCGCGCAGCTTCACGACCTGCAACTTGCGCACGACGGAGTTGCGCTCCACATGCTGGGAAAGCCAGAAGAGCCCATCGGCGACGGTGAACACGGGGTTGTCGCGAATCTCCGCCTCGACGTATTCCCCGATCAGGAACGTGGTCGCCTGCCAACTCGCCAGGTGCAGGGACAGGCGCTGGATGAAGCCTTGAAGCTCCACGTCGCTGGCGGCGTCCTGGGCCTTGCGCACGACCGTGCGGAACGAATCCACCAGGACGAGGGCGGGATTGGCTGCCTCGACCTCGCGGACGATCTCCGCCAGGACTGCGTCCAGGTCTTTCTCCAACACAACCTGGCTGAGATTGATAAAGCGAATCGCGGTATTCAACTTGGCATGGTCGAAGAAGGCATACTGCTGCTGATAGCGCAGCATCTTAATCGCCGGTTCCCCCAGCACGGTGAAATAAATGGCGGGCCGTTCCGGGGTGGCATTGGCGAACATGATTTGATGCGCGAGCGTGGTCTTCCCGCTGCCGGGAGCGCCCGCGAGGATGTTGAAGGAGAACTCCGGCAGGCCGCCCCCCAGAATCTCATCGAGACCCGGCACACCGCTCGGCAGCTTTCGAATAATGACTTTGTCCTGCGTGCTCATGGTTTTTCTTCCTCTTTCAAATCCGTTTTCTCGATGGATGCGTCCGGCTAGGCGTCACACGCGAGGCGCTGTGTCAGGGATTCGCCAACGAAGGTCGCCAAGAGTCCCAGCAAGTAGGCCACGAGAGCCACACGTCCCTGCTCTAATGCCCCCGCGTCGTGTTCCCCCGCGTTTGGGTCAGGCTTGATCTCATCGAATCCCGCCAAAGTGCCGTCGGGCCGGACTTGCACCACCCTGAGAGCAGGAACTTCCGCCTTGGCCAGGACCAAAGCCCGAGACAACAGCGACACAAATCCCGCCGGCCCCGTGAATCTCGAAAGTGGCACCTGCAACTTCTCACAGACCCGCACCGCGAGATTGACCTGTGTGCCGGCCGCTGTGGCGAGCGCCGCCTCGACAGCGAGTATTCGCCGAGTCAGATTTTGCATCGTTGGAGAAATTGCAGTCATGGGCTACACCACAACATTCGGGTCGTCAGTCCGCTGACTGCTGACTGCGCCATCTCGCACGGTGCGATCTTGGAAGTGCAATGCGTCTGCAGATATCCGTTGGGAAAGGGAGTTGTTCATCGACGTACTCAATGTTGTTCGTGCTTGGCCTATCAGCCCATTGAAAAAGGTAGATCGGGAGGGCGAGGCTCCCGCCGAGCCGCGAGGAACAAGCGATATTGCTACCAAGAACGGCTCGGCTCACCTTTTTCAACAGGCTGCTATGTCACCAAGAACTAAAAAGCCGCTGGGGGGGGGCACATCTCGAAGTGTGTCCCGCCACAGCGGCTCACTTGCCGATTAACCTCCCGGCCGATCCGGGCGGTCCTTTTCGCCTAGTGCTGTGTCACGACTAAGAATTCGGGTTGACGTTGTAGCTACGTTCGCCAGAACGTGGTCGGTCAAACATGGTTGCCCCACGCTCTGGCGAGCGTAGCTACCCTAAAAATAAGCCGTGACGAAGCACTAGTCTCCCCACGAATTCGATTTCGTGTGCGGATTGTCAGACCGAAACACGGAACGCCAGCACCTGCTCGCCCCGAAGAGCTGGTTTGTGGCGGAGTGAGGTGAGAAGCGGATGGCCTCCGGACAGGTTGTCGATAGTCTGCGAAGTCGGGCCTTCCCGCTGGTCAGACTTTGCCCTCCCTTTTTCAGCGGGCTGACAGGCCCGCGATACATCCGCCGATTGCTTGGCGCATGGGAATCGTCGGCCTATCGTCTGGCTCACTCGCGGCCACTCGGTCGTTGATCTCTGTCGTGCAGTTCCTATTGAATCAGGTGTCTCATGTTTATTCGCGTGCCGGTTGGGTTGGCGTTGATGACAGTGGGAGTCCTCGCGGTTCCCGTCGTTCGAGCGGCAGATGCCGTCGCACCTCAGTCGCTGCGAGTTTACTTTGGGACATACACCGGGCCGCTGAGCAAAGGGATCTATCACTCGACACTCGACCTCGCTTCCGGGCAACTTTCGCCGCCGCAGTTGTCGGCGGAGATCACGAGTCCATCGTTTGTCGCGATCCATCCGAGCCGCAAGTTTTTGTATGCCGTCAGCGAAATCTCCGACTTCCAAGGGAAGCCACTGGGTGGTGTCAGTGCCTTCGCGATCGACGCCGCATCTGGCAAATTGTCTCTGCTCAACCA
This sequence comes from Schlesneria sp., assembly GCA_043757695.1. Classification (GTDB taxonomy): domain Bacteria; phylum Planctomycetota; class Planctomycetia; order Planctomycetales; family Planctomycetaceae; genus Schlesneria. The sequence continues at coordinate 12,105 of JAYVOX010000584.1, read as the reverse complement.
GCAGTCTTCAGCGGGAGCGGGGCCGTGTCATCTCGTCGTCGATGCGGCGGGCAAGAACGTGTTGGTGGCCAACTATGGTGGAGGCAGTGTGGCCTCGTTGCCGATTGACGCGACGGGCAAGCTGGCCGTCGCGAGTGCTTCGATCCAGCATGTCGGCTCGGGTTTCGACAAGTCTCGTCAAGAGCAGCCGCACGCGCACTCGATCAATCTCGACGCGGCCAATCGCTTCGCGTTCGCGGCCGATCTGGGTCTCGACAAGGTCTTGATCTATCGGTTCGATGCGAGCAAAGGCACGCTCGTGGCGAACGATCCTCCGGCGGGAATTGTTCCTCCCGGCAGTGGTCCGCGCCACTTTGCCTTTCATCCGACGGGCCGCTTCGCGTTCGTCAACAATGAGATGACCTCGGCCGTCACGGTGTTCCGTTACGACGGCGACAAGGGGTCGCTGTCCGAGGTTCACACTCTGTCGACGTTGCCGCACGCCGTGAAAGGGAACTCGACGGCTGAGACCGTCGTGCATCCGTCGGGGAAGTTTGTCTACGTGTCGAATCGCGGTCACGACAGCATCGCGATCTTTGCGTTCGACGAGACTTCTGGAAAGTTGACCGCAGCCGGACATTGTCTGACCGGAGGCAAGACACCTCGCAACTTCAACATTGATCCCACGGGGAGATATTTGCTGGCGGCCAATCAAGGGACCAACGATGTCGTCACGTTTCGCATCGACGGGAAAACAGGTCAGTTGACGCCGGTTGGAACGAAGATTGAAGTCGGTAGCCCCGTCTGTGTGCGGTTCGTGGCGATGGAGTAGCCGTGCCGGGGTGTATCCCACGCGGTGAAACGAAAGTTGTGAGAGATCGACACTGGTACGTCTGGAAGACGACATGCACCCGAGACGGCAGGCCCTCAGGATCGTCGCATCAATCAGTGTCGTAGCATGGACGCCTCGTCCGTGCGCCCCGTGGCAGCCATCACTGGAAATCGGCCGCACGGACGAGGCGTCCATGCTACGGCTGGTTTTCGTCAAATCACGACCGTGATTGATGCGCCGACCCCAAGTCGTCGCCCCTTTTTCAACGGATTCGCCCATGCAAACTTCCCGCGAGTCGAGCCTTCCGCGTCCTCTTATTGCGGCGCTGCCGTTGCTGCTGGAGGCGACGAGTGAATTGGTCGTGTGTCTCGCGCGCGATGGTGGTCGAGTCCACGATCAGAGCCGCAGTGCCGAGCTTGCGTTTGGTCGTTCGGCGCTTGAGTTCAGTTCGAGTGAGGTCTCGTGGATGGAGGCTGTTCATCCGGATGATCGAGCGGAGGTGAGCCATCTGCTGGCGACGCTCGCCCCCGGAGTCTGGTCCAATTTGGCCTTTCGGATCGTGCAACCTTCGAGTGCGATTCGCTGGCTGGAAGCACGATTCACGGCGGTGAGCCTCGCGGCAGATGCCGTCTCGTCCGCGCTGCTCGTGGCGACGGATGTCACGGCACAGCGACGCTCGGCCAGAGAAATGGCGGAAGCACTGGCCGAGCATCGGTCGCTCACCGAACAAATGCCGCTGAGCCTGATCCGCAAAGATGCACAGGGGCGTCGCACGTATGTGAACCGCCATTACTGCGAACAACACGGAGTCACGGCAGACAAGGTTCTCGGTCGAACCGACTTTGAACTCTTTCCTGAAGAGCTGGCTCGCAAGTTCGCCCTCGATGATCGGCGCGTGTTGGAGCACGGTGAGGTGCTGCACGACATTGAGGAGTTGGCGGGACTCAACGGCACGCGTCGAGTTATCGACCGGGTCAAGTCGCCGATCCGCCATGAGGACGGTCGGATCGTAGGCGTCCAGGTCTTGTTTTGGGATGTGACGGAAGATGTGGCTGCGCGGGAAGCGCTGCAAATGTCCGACGCGCACTACCAATCGCTCGTGGAAAGTTTGCCGCTCAGCGTCTTTCGGAAGGACTCCGAGTTCCGGCTCGTCTTCGGCAATCAACGGTTCTGCGAGGCGCTCGGTGAACCCCTCGAATCGTTTCGGGGCAAGACCGACTTCGACCTGTTCCCACGCGATCTCGCCGAAAAGTACCGTCGCGACGACCAGCGCGTCCTCAGTGAGGGGGTCACGATCGAAGACATCGAGGAACTGATTCACGCCGATGGCCAGCGGTTCTATATTCAGACGTTCAAAGGCCCGGTGCGTGCGGGGGATGGTCAGGTGATCGGCATTCAAGGGATGTTCTGGGACGTGACCGTTCAAAAGCGAGCGGAGCAGGAGCTGCGTAAAGCGAAGGAGGCATCCGACGCGGCGAGCAAGGCCAAGAGTGACTTCCTCGCCAACATGAGCCACGAGATTCGCACGCCGATGAACGCGGTCATCGGCATGACCGAACTGGTCCTCGACACCGAGCTGACCAACAATCAGCGCGAGTATCTTTCGATCGTGCAGGAGTCGGGCGATGCGCTGCTGACTCTCATCAACGATGTACTCGACTTCTCGAAGATCGAAGCGGGCAAGTTTGAACTCGACCCCGCCATCTTCGACGTGCGCGAGACGCTCGGTGACACGATGAAGTCGCTCGCGGTGCGGGCCTCGCGCCAGGGCCTCGAGTTGGCGTTCGAGATCGACGGCAATGTGCCGCTCATGCTCGAAGGAGACTATTCGCGGTTGCGGCAGATCGTCATCAATCTCATCGGCAACGCGATCAAGTTCACACCGCAGGGCGAGGTGGTGTTGACTGTGCGCTGTGAGTCGCGCACGGAGACCGAGGCCCTCTTGCGGTTCTCGGTGACTGACACGGGCATTGGCATTCCAGCGGACAAACAGGGGCTGATCTTCGAGGAGTTCCAACAGGCCGATTCCTCCACGACGCGAACGTATGGCGGCACGGGGCTGGGGTTGGCCATCAGCTCGCGACTGGTCGGCCTGATGCAGGGACGCATCTGGGTGGAGAGCCAACTCGGGCGAGGCAGTACGTTCCACTTCACCACCAAGATGATCGTTCCCGATGAGGCCGTGCAGCGTGTCGAGCGTCGCACCGATGTCGTCGCCGAGACTCACGTACTGATCGTCGATGACAACGCCACCAACCGACGCATCCTTGGCGAGATGGTCTGCAACTGGGGGATGCGCCCCGTGCTGGCCTCGAACGCGCATGACGCCCTGCGTCTGCTGCGAGAGTCTCATGCCCAAGGCGATGCCATCGGACTGATTTTGTCCGACGTGAACATGCCCGAGGTGAGCGGCTTTATGTTTGCGGAGTGGGTTCGTGCGGAGAGTCAGTTCGACAAAACGCAGATCATCATGCTCACGTCGAGTGGGCGTGAAGGGGATGCGGCGCGACGCGATGAACTGCGCATCGCCGTGCGTCTGATGAAGCCGATCAAGCAGTCCGAGTTGTTCGACGCCATTGTCACCACGCTCGGTGTGGCGGCGTTGGAGTCACCGTCGCGTCCGACCGACGAGGGTCGCGCGACAATCGTGGCCCGTCCGCTGAACGTGTTGCTTGCCGAAGACAACGCCGCCAACCAGAAGCTGGCTGTGGGAGTGCTGACGAAACAGGGGCATCGCGTCACCGTGGCCGGCAACGGACGACTGGCGATTACCGAGTGGCAGTTGCAACCGTTCGACGTGATCCTGATGGACGTGCAGATGCCGGAGATGGATGGCTTACAGGCGACGCAAGCCATTCGGGACATCGAAGCTCAGCAGGGCGGGCACACTCCGATCGTGGCGATGACCGCTCATGCGATGAAAGGTGATCGCGAACGATGCCTCGCCGCAGGCATGGACGATTACCTGCCCAAGCCGATCCGCGCCAAACTGCTCGCCGAGAAGTTGCTCACTCTATTTGGTTCGTCGAATACGACCTCGCCTGTCGCACCCGCTGCTCAATCATCTGTCGCACCCCTACCCGCAATTCCCATCGCGATGATCGACTGGAAGGCCGCGCTGGAGGGAGTCGATGACGATCGTCCCTTACTCGCTGAAGTGATTGAGCTATTTCTGTCGTCGGCCCCTAACACACTGGCCCGTCTCGACGAAGCGCTGAACTCACAACAGGCCGATGCCGTGCAACGACTCGCGCACTCGCTCAAGGGAGAACTGCTCGCGGTCGGAGCGACCTCCACAGCCGAACTCGCGTGGCAACTTGAGCAACTCGGCCGAGGGCCGACGCTGGCAGATGCCCCGCCAACCCTGGTTCAATTGGTGGCCCAGATCGAGTCACTCCGCGTGCCGCTCTCCGATTTCGTTCGCCAGCATCTCCCGTGACCACGTCACACAACGAGGCCCCATCGAATGAGAATCACTGTCTGTCTGATTTGTCTTTGGACGACGAACACCTGGGGGCAACTCGTTCCTGAGATCGGTTACGTCTCACCAGCAGGGACTCGCGCGGGAACGACCGTGGATGTGATCCTCGGCGGCTACGACTGGACGCCCGACATGCAGCTCTTCGTGCATGATCCGCGCATCAAGTTGGAGTTGCTGGGAGCCGCTTCGCCGGTGCTGGTCCCCGAGCCGCCGTATTGGTTCGGTTTCAAAGCGCGCGGTCCGGCGTGGCCGCTGTCGCGCGAGTTCACCGCGCGACTGACAATCCCGGCCGATGTCTCGCCGGGCCTGATTCGCTGGCAGGTGGCCAACGCAAATGGAGCGTCGCCACCCGGCACGATGCACATCGGGGCAGTCCCTGAAATCGTGGAAGACGCGCGGCGGAAGTCGGCTCAAGTTCTCTCCGCGCTGCCGGTGATCGTCTCGGGGCAAATCCGGCGCATTGAGGAGATCGACCGCTACCAGTTCCAAGTGCCCCACGCCGGACCGGTCACGATTCAACTCATCGCGCGGCAACTCGGTTCACCGCTGCATGGCATGGTGCAGGTGCGCGATGCGGATGGGCGAGTCCTCCTCGACGCTTCCGATTCGGAAGGTCGCGACCTCACGCTGACGATGATCGCGCAGGCCGGTCGGACGTATGAACTGAGCCTCCACGATCTCGACTTTGCGGGTGATCGTTCTTACGTCTATCGACTCGCGCTGCACGCCGGTCCTCACGTTCAAGCCGCTTATCCTGCTGCGGGCCATCGTGGCGAAACGCGTTCCGTGGAGTTCGTTGGGATCGGCTTGGCGACGGGCAGGCCACTGTTGGAATCGGTCTCGCGCGACGTGAGCTTTCCCGCCAGTGTCGTCGCGAACTCGTTCGCTTACGTGTTAGAGACGCCGTGGGGCCACGCGCTGCCGTTCTCGCTCGGACTCTCGGACTTGGTGGAATCGGTCGAGCCACGGTCGGTCGAAGGTCAGTCGATGGAGTCCGCGTTGGCGTCACCCGGTGCGGTCACAGGCTGTCTCGAAACGCGGTTCGGTTCCGATCGGTACGCGGTCACGTTGAAAAAGGGCGAAGCATGGCGCGTCACTGCTCAAGCGCGCGAGATCGATTCACCACTCGATCTGGAACTGACGATCCTCGGCGTCGATGGTAAGCCGCTCGCGAACTCGGACGATGTCCCCGGCACCACCGATGCGCAGTTGTCGTTCGTCGTACCGACCGATGGTGTGCAGCACCTCGTCGTTGTCGATCGTTCGGGTAAGAGTGGCTCGCGGGCGGCGAACTATCGGCTCAGCATCGAGCCGCAACGCGAAGGGGTCTCGTTCACGGTGCCAACTCAACTCGCAATCGCACTCGGCACGCCGGGTAAGTTGGTGGTGAAGGTGGTGCGTGCGGGAGGCTTCAAGGGACCGATTCCGTTGACGCTCGACCGGCTTCCCGAAGGCGTGACGGCTCCCGCCAACCTGACCATCCCCGAGACCGCGGCCGAACTGGCGATCGACCTCACGTGTGCCGCCGATGCACCGACGAATGCAGTGCTGTGCCGAGTCACCGCCACTCCGCGACTCGATGACCAACCGATCGTCCTCAACGTCGGAACCGTGCTCTTGGCGACGACGATGAAGCCGCGCATCAAGCTCACACCGGAAGGACTCGACGACGTGCGAAAGGTCCATCGCGGCAGCACGTTTCTTGCGCCGATCCTGATCGAGCGACTCGAAGGCTACGCCGGACCAATCACGCTGGAGATGACGGCCAAACAGCAGCGTCATCGCCAAGGCTTGGCGAGCGACGAGTTCGTCGTCGCCCCGGATGCCCAGCGCGTCGAGTACCCGATCTTCGTTCCCGAGTGGATGGAGACGACCAAGACGAGCCGCATGATCCTGAACGGCTCGGTGCGAGTGGCCGACCCCAAAGGCAACGTGAGAACGCTGCTTCAGCGACAAGAACTACGCATCGGCATCCTGCCCGAAGGGGCGTTGATGAAGCTGAGTCCTGCGAGCGGCGAAGTCTCCGCGACGTTCGGCCAAGAGGTTCGCATCCCGCTCTCGCTGGCCCGTGCTCCTGAGTTTCGCGGACCAGTTCAAATCGAACTTGTTCCGGAGGAATCGCAGGTGGGACTCATCACCGCCGCACCGCTCACCATCAACGAACAAGCCGAGGGCCAGTTGGTCATTCAACTCGGCAACGACCCGCGTTTGGAAGGGGAGCAATCGCTCACCATCCGCGCGAAGGGGCTCAAGGACGGGCGCTGGCCCGTGATTGCCGAGACGACCGTACTGGTCACGGTGAAGCCAAAGCCATAGCGCGCTTCGGGGCACCGCACAGAGTGACGACCAAGGTGATTTGAAGACACACGCATGTCTTTAAGGCGAGCGGCAGGTGTTGGCATACCCAGTCGTAGGATGGACGCCTCGTCCGTCCGTCACGACCAGCGGCGACTCGGACGGACGAGGCGTCCATCCTACGGGTAAATCTTTTCTTGCCGCTCGCCTAATACCTCGCGCGGCCTGAAGTGAGACGTAGCTGCACCACGCCAGAGTGCGGGCGTTACGCTCAAAAAGCCCACGTTCTGGCGAAACGTGGCTACATTCCAAGGTCTCACTCTTGGCCGTGCGAAGTAAAATCGGATCCCGCGATTCCTCGCGCGGCGGTCAATACACGCGGCGTTGGCGTGACGACGGGATGTCGAGCGCTTGGCGGTACTTCGTCACCGTGCGGCGGGCCAGGTTGTAGCCGTGCTTGGCCAGTTCCAGCACCAAGGCGTCGTCGCTCATCGGATCGTTCTTGTCTTCCTTCTCGACGATGTCCTTGAGCTTGATGCGGATGATGTCCCACGCCACGTCTTCACCGGACTCGGTCTTGGTCCCGCCGCCGAAGAATCGCTTGAGTGGATAGAGACCGCGTGGCGTTTGGATCCACTTGTCATCGACGGCGCGCGAGACCGTGGTGACGTGAACCTTCACGACGTCGGCAATCTCTTGCATCTTCAGTGGCGTGATCGCTTCGGGGCCGTTTTCGAGGAACCCGTTCTGTCGATCGACGATCGCCTGAGCGACGCGCTTCACCGTGCTGTGTCGTTGCTCGATGCTTTCGATCAGCCATTTCGCCGAGTCGATCTTCTTCTTGATGTACTCTTTCGTCTTGGCATCGACTCCGTTGCGTAGCATCTCTTGATACCGCTTGCTGATCCTCAATCGCGGCGTGTACTCGTCTTCCAAGCGGACGATCCACGCACCCGCCGCATTCAGTTCGACGAACACGTCGGGCTTCACCGCTTGTGCAGGTCGAGCCTCAAAACCCTTGCCGGGGTGTGGATTCAGCCGTTTGAGTTCCTCGTGAGCCTCCTTGATGAGCGAGATCGAATACCCCGTCTTCCGTTCAATCAGGGGCAAGCGATTCTGGCCGAGGTCTTCCAAGTGAGACGTGATCAATGTCACCACGACATCGCGATGAGGCATGTCGTCCGTCACCTGTAACAGCAAACACTCACGGAAATCTTTCGCAGCGCAACCGATCGGGTCGAGCCGCTGGATCAGATGCAGAGCGGCTTGAGCATCCATCTCAGAAATCTGCTTGCCATAAACCTGCATCAGTTCTGGAAGCGGGCACGGTATCCGACTGTCTGGAGCGAGGTTTTGGATCACGAACTCACCAAAGTCACGCACTTCACGCGGCACGCTATAGAAGCCGAATTGGTCCAGCAGATATTCGTGCAACGACTGTGGTCGCTCGGTGATGCTGGAAATCAGATCGTTCTGTCGATCGGAGTCGTCTTCCATCCGATTCGATGACGGCTTGCTACCGGACGTGTAATTGTCTTCGGGCCAGTCCTGCGACATTTCGAGCAGTCGCTCGAAGTCGGCTTCGTTGTTGTGCTCGGAGTCCACTTGCAGCGTCTGTTCGCCGAGGCTCTTTTCGGCGGCGGACTCTTTGGCCTCTTCGCGATTGTGCTGGGTTTCGGGAGCGTCAGGGTCGGCCTGCCGCAGGATGAGGCAGACGTTCTCGGCCAACTCCTGCTCGATCCGCTCCTCCAACTCCATGACCGGCAGTTGGAGAATCTCCATCGACTGAATCATGCGTGGAGCCAGCTTCATCTGCTGGCTCATCCGCATCTGTTGAGAAAAGTTCATCTGCATGATGTGTTGCCGCGATCCGTCGCCAAGGGGCGTGGGGGTCGATTCAAAAACAGTCGGTCAGTCAATCAGTTGTAGATTCAATTCAAAACGCTTGCCGCCCTCGAAGAGCATCCGCCAGCATCTCGCGATTGGCGAACTCTAGCACACTCCCCGAGGCGATCCCGCGAGCCAGTCGTGTGATTTTCACATTGTCGTTCGCGAGCAGGTTGGAAATGTAGAGCGCCGTGCCGTCTCCCTCCAAGGTCGGATTCGTCGCCATGACGATTTCTCGAACTCCCCGCGCACGGACTCGGCGGACGAGTGCGTCGATGTTCAGGTCGTCGGGACCAACTCCATTCAGCGGAGAGATGCGTCCCCCCAGCACGTGATACAGACCCTGAAAGATTCCCGCCGCTTCGAGCGCCAACAGGTCGCGAGGCTGTTCCACAACGCAGACCGATTGAGCTTCGCGACGCGAGTCTCGACAGATGTCACATCGTTCTTGTTCGGTGAGATTGAAGCAGACGGAACACGGACGGACGCGCGTCTTCACCACGCGGATGGCATCGGCCAGAGAGTTCGCTTCGTCTGCAGGACATGCGAGCAAATGATTCGCGAGTCGCTCGGCCGACTTGCGACCGATCCCCGGCAAAGTTGCCAGCCGATCAATCAAGTTACCGACCGCACTGCCAAATGGGTGGCGAGTAGTCTCCTCCTCAAAACGTGGCATTCGTGTTGTTCCTTCCGTGTGACCTAAGTTCTCTCAACCGCCGTGTTGCTCGATATTCCATTGCCGGTCAGGTTCGTCCCAAACCCATTCCGGCCAGCATGTCACTCAATCCGGGGATGTTGAGTCCACCGGTCAGTTGCTGCATCTGATTCATCTGCGCTTCGCGCATCTTTTCGAGAGCTTGGTTTGTCGCGGAGCAGACCAGTTCTTCGAGCAGTTTGCGGTCGCCCGACTGCAACAGTCCGGGATCGATCCGACAACTCAAGACCTGCATCTGGCCGTTCACTTCGACCACCACCATCCCGCCGCCCGCTTGGCCTTCAGCGTGCAACTCCGCCAGGCGGTCCTGCATCTCCTGCATCTTGCCGCTCATTCCCTGAGCCTGCTTCATCATGGAGGCCATGGCCGACAACTCTTTGAACATGCTCGTCACTCCTCCTGCACGGACTCACCCTCGCGACCACCAGTCACTTCCGCCGCGAGCGGTTGGACCCGCCAGCCTTTGACTCCAAACAACGTCATGACCGATTGAACAAACGGGTCGGTCGGCTCCTCGACGAACCCATCACGTCCCTTGTTCGCCCCCGCATCGCTCCCCAATTTGGGGCGTGTTGCTTCGAGTTTTGCAGGAGACGCCGCCGGAGTTCCCGCCGTGGCGGCTACCGTTTTGAATCGAACGACCGTCGGTTGCCCCACCAGTTCCGAGACGACCCGCCCCAGTTGGTTAATCACTTCGGGCCGATCACAGGCCTTACGGTCGAGATCATAGTTCGCGGGAAACGAAAACTCCAAGATGTTTGGCTCGGCGATTGCTGTCGCGGCGACTCGACGCAGGTATGTGCCGGTCATGTCGGTCATTCGGACGATGACAGCATCGTGCAACTCTTGCTCGCAACCCGGTTTCCACTCGATGAGCGGGGAGGCAGGAGTCGGCTCGTGAGGTGACTCTTGGTCCGGCTCGATCAGCGGGCTTAACAGTGGAGCGAGTTCAGCCAACGGTGTCGGCGGCGGCGATGAAACTACGAGCGGCGGCTCACTCACATCCGCTAAGTCATTTTTTTTTTCGGGACCGGCGGCTGAACTCGGGCCGCTGGTTGGTTCAGGTCCGCGAGTTCTCTCGCCACTCGATGATGGCGGAGCTGCAGGGCGGGGCGGAGCAGCCAATCGCGCGGGAGCCGATGCCCCGGCTGGAGTGCCAGTCCCGGAGAGGGCGACGGGTTGCCCCGCCTTCAACGCCGCGATCAGATGGTCGAGTTGATCGAGTTCCTCCAGCAGCGAGACCCGCACGAGAGCCAGTTCTGCCAAGGCTCGCCCATACGTGACGCGCTGCATCCGGGCTTTGGTCTCCGCCAGAATCTGCATCGCCGCGACGATCGTCTGCAATCCCCAACGGCCCGCTTGAGCTTGCAACTTGCCACGCTGATCAGTCCCGACGCTCAACAACGCCGCCTCATGGGCACCGCACGCTGTCACCATCAGATCGCGACAGTAGCCGATCAGTTGATCGGTGATGGCTTCCAACTGCACGCCCTCGCGCAACGCCGCGTCGAGTAACTCCAAGGCGGCGGCTCGATCACGCGCGATGAGCGATTCGACCAAGTCAATCAGCCGATCATCGGGAGCCGTTCCCAACAGGCGATGTACGTCGGCCTCGGTGATTCTTTCGGAGCCAAACGCCAGCAGTTGATCGAACAGCGACTGGCTATCGCGCATCGAGCCAGCCGCACGCCGCGCGACCAACTCCACGGCGGCAGCATCGACTTGGAAGCCCTCGGACAACGCCAATTGACTTAGTCTGAGAGAAATGTTGTCGATCGAGATCGTGCCGAAATCGAACCGCTGGCAGCGGGAGAGGATCGTGTCGGGGACTTTGTTCGGCTCGGTCGTACAGAACACGAACTTCACCAGCGGCGGCGGCTCTTCCAACGTCTTCAAGAGCGCGTTGAACGCCTCCTTCGTCAGCATGTGAACTTCGTCGATGATGTAGATTTTGTACCGCGATCGCATCGACTTCACGCCGACGTTGGCACGCAGCGACCGAATGTCGTCGATCCCGCGATTGGATGCCCCGTCGATCTCAGAGACATCGACATCGTTCCCGGCAGAAATCCCGAGGCACTGCTCGCACTGATTGCACGGCACACCATCGACGGCGTTCGGGCAGTTCAAGGCCTTGGCGAAGATGCGGGCCATAGAAGTCTTGCCGACGCCCCGTGCTCCCGTGAAGAGGTAGGCGTGAGCGACGCGTCCTTCGTGAATCGCGTTCCGCAGTGTCTGAGAAATCCGGTCTTGCCCGACGACCTCGGTGAAGGTTTGTGGCCTCGCCCGTCGAGCCAGCACGGTGTACTGAGTGTCCATCATTGCCGCCTTGTTGACGTTTCCGACAAAAGTCACATGGGGCAGATTTGTAATCTGCCCGTGTCGCGTGTTTCACTGGGATTCGGGCAGATTTCAAATCTGCCCCACCTTGAGGTTCGACTTTTGTCGGAAGCGTCCGAGTTGCCTGTTCACTGGTGAGGGAACCCGTTCGGCCGATATGAAAATAGGCTGGCTGCCCCGAAGTGCAACCAGCCTGTTCATTAGCCACGACCAGTTTTTCACTGGCCCACGAAACGGAAAGCCACCCCTTCCACACCCGAAATCCGCTGCTTAGGGCTGCTCCGATTAAGGCCTGACCCGGTTCACACGACCCCGCCGCAGAAGGGGCAGCTTTTCATCCCCTGAGCAAGTCGCGGCCAGTATGGGTTTCGACTGGCAGAAGTCAAGCGACGCAGCGACCTTCCAAAGCAGAAGGGTGCAGTCGTTCATTGGTGGTCGCAATCATTTCTCCCTCCCCTCGGCGGGGAGGGGGAGGATCGTGGAAACAGGCCGCCCTTGTCATCGCCCCCCTCCCTAACCCTCCCCGCCGAGGGGAGGGAACAGAACCGATGACCTTGTATTGCTGAGGTGATGGCA
>JAYVOX010000583.1:0-4207 GCA_043757695.1 Schlesneria sp. | reverse complement strand
GCTTCATCGAGAGGAGCGCGAACGCCAGCAGTCCGAGTTGCAGTTCGTAGTACGACGCAAACAAGAACGGAGCTGCCAGACACACGAACAATCCGCCTCCCGCACCGCCCGCTGAGATCGTCAAGTAATAGGTCGTCAGGTGTCGCGGATGCGGCTTCAGTGAGACCAGTTCACCGTGGCAGACCATGCAGATGCAGAACATCGCCGCGAAGTAGACGAAGACCTGCGTGAAGATCCCCGTCATCGAGCCTCGCCCCAACACAGACAACACGGCCAGACAACCGATCCCCGCCGCGATGGCGAACGGACGACGGACGTACCAACGATCACTGTCGAAGCAGAGGATGAACGTCAGCAGATACAACGCGAGCGGTAAGACCCACAGGAACGGGATCACCGCCACGTCCAAACAAACTTGGTTCGTCGTGGCGAGCAGCATCACCGAGGCGGTCATCGACAGACCGAACCACAAGCCGAGCGACTGTCGCGTCGGAGCTTCATCACGCTCGGCTTGAGTCTCGGGAGCAAGCAGCGCGAGGCTGGCCAATGTGACGGGAGTCGCACGCTGCCACATCCAGACCGCGCCCGTCGCACACAGCAGCGCGAAGCCACAGAACAGCAGCGACCACAACGTCGATTGCGTCGTCGTGGCGAAGCTCGGTTCAACGATGAATGGGTACGAGACCAATGCCAACAGCGAACCGATGTTCGAGAGTGAATAGAGGCGATACGGCGAGTGATGCTCATGTGTCCGACTGAACCAACCCTGCACGAGTGGTCCTGTCGACGAAAGCACGAAGTACGGCAGCCCCACGCTGGAGATCGTCAACAGCATGATCCGCCACGCGGCACCATCACCGCTGGTCGGCTTCCACGACGGATCGGGCGTGATCGGCAATGAGATCAACGCGAGCATCAACAGCGTCAAGTGGAGATAACCCTGCTGGCGCGGAGTCAGGTAGCGCGTCGTCAAATGTGCATAGGCATAGCCGCCAAACAGCAGCACCTGAAAGACCAACATGCACGTCGTCCAGACGGCCGGACTGCCGCCGAACCACGGCAGGATGTACTTGCCAATCAACGGCTGAACTTGGAACAGCAAGAAGGCACTCGTGAAGATTGTCGCGGCGTAGACGGCGGCCAAACTGCGCGAACCAGTTGAGATCGACATGCCTTCCCTTTGACGGACTGAACGAAACGCGAACTGCTGGTCGAGACCACTGACGCCCGAGGACAACGCCTGTGCCGATTCTCTGGCCGCTCGTCGCGCGTGAGACCCCCGACATGGCGAAACGTAGCTCGCAATCGGCCATTCGGCGGAACAACGTTGTGAAAAAGCAACACGCTGCGCGAGAAGTCCCACCGGTCTCGCGCGATCCAGGCGGACTCATTCTGAGCGAGGCCCATGCTTCGCGCGGTGGGAATTGACCGGCTGGTGGGACGGAGAATGTCAGTCATGGAATGACTGAGCTACGTCGGCGAGGCGTTCCATGACTCGCATTCGCGTTGCGCGTCAATCGCTCGAACTTTCCTCCCCGCTTTATCCGTGCCCCGGCTTTGCCATCCGGGCGATTCACTCCTGGCTCAGAGAAGAGACCGCCCGGATGGCAAAGCCGGAGCACGGATGAAGCGGGGCGTACAAGGAATCTCGTTCTGTTCCCATTTCGAGGCAACTCGCATCTTTGATCTGCATGCGGCCAGAAAAAGGGGCGCAAGCCAACTCGATAGTGAGAACGAGGGTAGTCCGAGTTGAGCGGGTGCGACGACACCTGAGTCCAGCGCTCTTGTGGCATGGAGATGACCCGCCATTACACGGCGGCTATACTCCCGCCCCTTCTTGCTCCTTATTTTTCGACTCATTTTTGTGGAGTCTGCTCGTGCTGGCCGGTCCCCTGTTTTCTCGTGAGGCCCTCACCGTGCCTCGGCAACTCAAGCACTTCATGGTGCGGTCGGGTTACGTCGGGGCGCTGTTCGTCCTGATGTACACCGCCGCCCAAACGACGTTCGGCTGGCAGCAGGTTCGCAACGTGGGTGACATCGCACGATTCGGCGAGCTGGTCTTCCAAGTCTTCGCGTTCGTGCAACTGACGCTGATAATCTTCTTCTCGGTCCTGTTCGCGGCGGGCAATGTTTCGCAGGAGAAGGATCGACGGACGATGCTGCTACTGCTCATGACCGATCTGCGCGACAGGGAACTGGTCCTGGGAAAACTCTGCGCGAGCCTGTTGTTGCCCGCCGTGCTGCTCGCGTCGTCGATCCCGGTGTTTGCGATCATTCACATGCTGGGAGGTGTCTCCCTCGAACAGATCGGGTGCGCGATCGCGATCTCGGCGGCGGCGGGTTTGGTCGCGGGGACGTGGGGATCGCTCGTCGCATTCTGGCGTGAGAAGACGTTTCAAACGCTGGCCATCAGTTTGATTGGCATCGTCATTTACCTGGGTGCGGTCGAGGCGGTCGCGATTCTCGCCGGAGCCAACTCAACTGCGAGTTTCGTCGTCGGGACACTCAATCCGTTTCGCGCGATGCTGCGAGTCCTCGAACCGTTCAACACGTCGGGCGGAACGTCGTTCGTGACGGCGGCACTCGTCTCGACGGGGACGCTGACGGGACTCGGCGTGGTGCTGGCCCTGACGACGATTTGGCGAGTACGCATCTGGAATCCCTCGCGCACGCTGGGCGAAGCGGCGACGAAGGATGAGAACGTGGCCGGCGTCGTCCGTCCGCCGCGAGTCGTCTGGAACAGCCCCGTCATCTGGCGCGAGATGAAAACGAAGGCTTACGGCCGCAAGGCAATTCTCATCAAGCTGGCCTATCTGGTGGTCGCGGCCTTCGCGATCTATTCGATTTTGACATCGCCTTCCGATGGCAGCCTCGTGCTGGGGATGATCTCTCCGGCGGGAGCGGCCTTCGTCGGTTTGAGCCTGCTGACGATGATGCTGGTCAACGCGCAGGCCGTCACGTCGCTGACGAGCGAACGGGACGTGGGGACGCTCGAACTGCTGCTCGTCACCGACATCACGGCGAAGGAGTTCATCCTCGGCAAGCTGGGCGGTGTCCTCTACAACAGCAAGGAACTGATCCTGACGCCGCTGTTGTTCATGGCGTGGTATGCGGTGCAGGGGACGATCACCGTGGAGAACTTCATCTACGTGGCGCTCGGTTTTCTGACGCTGGTCCTGTTCGCGGCCATGCTGGGATTGCACTCGGGGTTGAGCTACGGCATCTCGCGCACGGCCATTGCGAACAGTCTGGGGACGGTCTTCTTCCTGTTCGTCGGCATCTTCATCTGCATGATCCTGATCCTGCAGGCGCGAGCCTCCTTCGGTCTGCAACTGCCGAGTTTCCTGGTGTTCATTCTGGGCGGAAGCCTCGGCCTGTGGGTGTCACTCACGCATCGCAACCCGAGTCCGGCGCTGACGCTCGCGGCGGGCATCCTGCCGTTCTGCACGTTCTATGCGATCACCAGTTTCCTATTGGGACAGACGCTGGGAGTCTGCCTGTTTGTCGTCGCGGCTTACGGCTTCACCGCGATTGCGATGCTCGTCCCGGCCGTCAGTGAATTCGACACGGTCCTCGGCCGCAGCGTCATGCCGAAGGGATGACAAAACGCGGAGTCGTGTAGGGTGCGTGGAGTGTTACTCGGAGCCTAATGAATCCATGACAGACTCTGCGCCAGACGCCGAATCGCCCTTGCCACCTCGTCGCGGGTTGTGGGCCGTCATGGGACAGACGGCTGCGCCGGAGGTGGCGGCTTGTGTTGAGGTCTCTGCCGAGTTGCCTGTCGCGCCGGTTGATAACTCGTCATCCGAGGGTTCTCCGATCGCATCCGCTTCGATCGGAGGGACAGCTCGCGAAGACGTTGTTCACGACGAGCAGCCTTTGGAAGAGACCACGCCCAGTGTTGCGCCTTCCGGCCGACGCGGGTTGTGGAGTTTGATGGGGCAGGCCACGACGGAGATCGTCTCGGAAGCTTCGGGTGCCGCTGCTTCAGCAGCAGCGACTTCACCCGCTGATGACAACTTGAGTGTTGATGACATCGACACGCCAGAAACTGTCGCCGCTCCGCGTGGGCTGTTCTCGATGATGCGGCGTGCGGCAGGTGCAGAAATTCGCGTTGATGAGTCTCCCGTAGACGAACTCGTCGCGGCTGAATCGCTAAGTGGACCCGCAGAAATAGTGATGCAGGTGAGCCGGGCGGCGTCAGCCC
>JAYVOX010000582.1:0-15960 GCA_043757695.1 Schlesneria sp. | reverse complement strand
GGTAACGGTCGAGAGCTTGGCGGACGATCTCGATCGACTGCGCGACCTCCATCATGCGGACGAAGAACCGGCACCAGTTGTCGCCGAGGACGACTTCTCGGGGCGTCTTGCCGTACTGCGGATCGAACGGAGCGAAGGGAATTTTGTAGTTGTAGCCTTCGTACATCCGAGTGTAGATCGGCTCACCATCGCGTCTCAAATCGTGATCGATCCCGCTGCCGCGCAGGACCGGGCCGGTGCAGCCGTAGCTGATTGCCATCTCGCGAGTCAGGATGCCGAGGTTGCTCGTGCGCTTGATGAAAATGGCATTGCGAGTCAGCAGCGTGTGGTACTCCTGAATGCGCGGCCCCATCCAGTCGAGGAACATCCGCAGGGCATCGACCCACTGCAATCGCAGGTTCGGATTGCGACCGGTCAGTTGGGCGAGGCCCGGAGGGATGGTGATCTCACCCGGCAGATCGTGCGTCGCGCCGCCGATGGTCAGGTAGCTGTAAGTCAGTCGCGCCCCGCACGCCTCTTCAAACAGATCGAGGATGATTTCGCGTTCGCGGAAGGCATAGAGGAACGGGCTGAACGAACCAAGATCCAGGCCGTAGGCTCCCATCCCGACGAGGTGGCTGGCGATGCGCCCCAACTCCGAAATGATGACTCGCAGCGTCATCGCCTTCTCGGGGACTTCCATTCCGATCAGCTTCTCGATGGCGAGCGAGTAGCCGAGATTCATGTTCATCGCCGCCAGATAGTCCATCCGGTCGGTGTACGGAATCCACTGCGGGGGCGAAAGGTTTTCACCGATCTTCTCGGCGCAGCGATGCAGGTAGCCGATGTGCGGCGTGACCTCGTGAATGACCTCGCCGTCGGTTTTCAGGAGCAGTCGCAACACGCCGTGAGTGCTCGGGTGCTGCGGTCCCATGTTGACGAGCATCTCGTCGGTGCGAACATCGAACTCGACGATGCGCGGGTCTTCCAGTGTCAGGCTCATGTCTGTCTCTTGTCTTCGTGGAGCAGGTAAGGAAACCTGCCCGTGACGCATTAGAAAACCAACCGGACGGCAGGTTACAAACCTACCCCACGCGACACTTACTTACCGCGAACGCCGTGATATTCGAGCGGAAATTCGTAGTCCTTGCGGAGCGGATGCCCCTCCCAATCTTCAGGGCAAAGGATGCGTCGCAAGTTGGGGTGATTCGTGAAGTGAATGCCGACCAAGTCGTAGGCTTCGCGTTCGTGCCAATCGGCGATACCCCAGACGTGAGAGACACTGGGAACTTCGGGTAATTCGCCCGCGACGCCATCTCGCCAGCGCGGCAGCTTCACTTTGAGTTTGCACCAATGGCGATGCGTGTAGCTGTAAAGGTGATAGACGACTTCGACGTGTGGCTCGCACGGAGTCTTCTTTTTGGGATCGGTTTCAAGCCAGTCGGAGCCAGTGAGATCGTTGAGAGAGTCCAAGACGATGTCGGCGTCGTCATGCAGGAACTGCGACACGTCGGCGATGCGATCCGCCGCGATCTCGATCCACGGGTCTTTGACGCCGGTCTTGAGTTCGCGAATGGCGTCGATCCCAAACTTCTCGACCAGCCGTTGATGAATTTCTTCGATGCGCATGTCGGCTTCCGAGAACGGGCGTTAATCAGGAGAGTGATTTGTCAGGTGAGCGGGAGGAACTGAGACCGCCCTGAAAACGAGCCGTCCCTCGCTCACGCTGCGGGTTACTGTTAGCTGGCGGCTTGAGCAGTGGTCTTACGCAGTCCTTGATTGGCGGCACTCGATGCCGCCGAGGACAACTTGGACTGTTCCGCCACGGCACGAACCCAATCGAGATCGCCGCGCTTCCAGACGTAGGCAAAGCCGACGAGCAACACGGCGAAGAACGCGAGGACATCGACGACCGCCACCTTGGCGAGAGTCAAAGCGGCCTCGGCTTTGATTGCGGTTTCCGGTGTGAGGCTACCTGAGGGGAGCGTCAGGAGTTGTTCGCTGAGTTGCACGCGTTGAGCCGGGCTGAGCAGCGAGTCGGTCAACTGAATCAAGTTGCCATAGACGGCGGCCCACGGGAAGAAGAACACCACTTCGACATCGAAGATGATGAACAGCAGAGCGACGACATAAAACCGCAAGTCGAATTGGATGTAGCTGCTGCCAATGGTTGGCTCACCGCATTCGTAAGTGGCCTCTTTCTCCAGCGAAGGGACGTGAGGACGCAGCAGTTTGCCCAGCAGCAATGGAGCCAAGAGAAAGCCGATGGCCACAAGGGTGAACAGCAAAAAATGTCCGACGATATCCGTCATGGATTTGGCTTTCGATTCGGTTCAATCCGGCAATTCAATTCGTCCGTCGTTCAATTCGCTTCAGGGTCTACCAGCTTCAACAGTTGTCGTCCGGTGAAACCCGCGTCCAAAGTGTGCCAGTGCGTGATGGTTGGCTCACCGAGCTTCCAGCACAAGTAAACTTCTTGCCCGTCCAACATGGCGGGGAAGTCGATCAACCCGATCACCGGGTCTTTGAACTCAACCCCCAACTCCAATAACTCATCGACGAAGCCTTGCAGCCGTTCAACGTCTTTTTCCAAGTCATGGCGAATCTGTTCGACCTCTTCGTCGTACAGGTCGCCGCGTTGAGTATTGCGGGCGTCTCCTTGGCGAAGTCCATTGAGTCGTTCTTCGCGACCGCGCACATCGCGGAATAACTCCACGATGTCGCTGACGATCATCCGCACGAGCGGCAACATCCGGTTGGCGGATGCGAGGGTAAAGATCGGGCGAGAAGCCAGCTTGATACTCATCGGTTAAGACCTTTCGCCGTCACATCAACTCCGTTGATCGCGGAATACGGGAAGAGGAAACCAACCCAAAAATCATCATCAGACGGCTGCACGCGGGAGGAACCACCTGCGGCCACATCACTCGATCAGACGAGAGAACCCCTCAAGAATCTTGTTGCGTGAACTGGAACGGGCTTGGCTCACCCTTCACCCAAACTGGTTCGTACAACACCTTGGATTCGGCGACCGCAGTTGGGTTGAGAGTCGCTTGGCCCCACGCGACTTCGAGCGGCAGCTTGGCATAGTCCACGATGCAACCATCGCGGCTGAAGCAACTGAGGTCGTGATTCGATCCCATGAAGATGCAATCGACGGGACAAGGCTCAACGCACAGCGCACAGAACATGCACTTGGTGTAGTCGATCGTGAAGCCATCGACGCGGAAGCCCTTGCCGACGGGGCTTTTGGATTTCTCGATGTAGATGCAATCGACGGGACACGCGACGGCGCACTTTTCACAACCGATGCACGTGGTCAGGTCGAACCGGTGGAAGCCACGGTAACGGGCTTTCACGGGGACCGGCACCTCGGGGTACTCGTACACCTCCGTGAACGTTTTCCGGCGATAGGTCATCAGCATCGTGCGAGCCGTGACCCACATGCCACTGAGTAACGTGGAGATCGCAACCCAAATGTTGCGGCACCACTCTCCAAAACCCCACAACCACGCCATGGTTGGCTCACAGAAAAGTTGATGTCGATCGGGAAGATGCAGACCGAAGATTCACCTCGCGAAGTCGTGTCGCACACGCGTGAACGTGTGAGAGTTGTCGAGCGATCGTGACTCAAAAGGGCTGAAAGCGGCGTGGGATTATAGGCCGCGCGAAGTGAATCGCAAGCGACGCCCACAGCCGCATCGCAGCGCCTGCGCAGGTTCTCAAGAATCGGAATGGAGACGTGTCGAGTAAGTCCGTACCAAATCGGTGACGGCTTGCGTGTGTTGAGCCAAGTCGTCTTGAAGGCGCTGAGCGTGAGGCCCGTAGCCGAGCCGACGCGCCAAGGATTCCAAGTCGGCCGAGTTCTGTTTGGGAACCGTCAGATCGCGGGCGTCACCACGCACCATCCTCAACGCATCGACCAGTCGTCGTAGGAAGTGGTACGCATCGCAGAGCCGCTCGTGATCGGCAGCAGCCACAGCGCCGACGTGCCTCAAGGCGTCGAGAGCGTCGTGCGTGTTGGCTGTTCGCAGTACCGGATGCTGCTGGCCGCGATCGAGTTGCAGGGCCTGAACGAGGTATTCAATATCAACCAGTCCACCGGGGCTGAGCTTCGCATTGAACTCGGTCGCCCCGACGAGCTTCCTCAACTGGCGCTCGCGCATTGCGCGGATGGCACCGAAATCGACCGGCCGATCGGTGTAGATCAACTCGTCGCGCAGGGCACTCAAACGATGACTGAGTTCCTCATCACCCGCGATCGGTCGCAGCTTCACCAAAGCCTGCCGTTCGTAAGGCCACGCTGGCCCATCGTGTTGGAAGTAACTTCGAAACGCCTCGAGCGACACGGCCAAACTTCCCGCTCGGCCATACGGCCGCATTCGCAAGTCGATCCGAAAAATCCCTTCGCTCCGGGCATAAATCGCATGGCTCACGCTTTCGACCAACCGCGAATAGAAACTCGCGTGATCGATTCGCTCGCGTGGTGTTGATCCGATGCGCGATTCGCTCGACGAGTTCGGCTCGGAGGTTTCGTGGGATGAATTCAGCACCATCGAACTCGCCGTCGTGCTCGCGTCGTAAACGAACAGCAGCTCGATGTCCGACGCAAAGCCCAACTCACGCCCGCCGCACTTTCCCAGGGCACAGACCGCCAAGCGGCACTCGCCACCGGCAGCGTTCATCGGCAGTCCAAACCGTTCGACCAGCTCCGCGTGACAGAACTCGACCGCCGCAGCGACAACGACTTCGGCCAAGTCGGTCATCTCGTGGCCAAACACATCCACACCGCCGCTGTGTCCAAGAATGTGCCGCATGTCGATGCGGAACAGTTCGCGATCTTTGAACTCGTTTAACCGAGTCCGTCGTTCCTCGGCCAGCATCAAAGTCGCCCGATCACTCGTAACCGCGACGCGATTCCACGTCGCGCTGCTCAACTCGTCGCGCAATGCGTCGGCCAGTTGCTGTTTCGTTCTCGCCAGTTGCAAGCCGGCGATGTCGCGCAGGACCGGAAACAGGTTGGTGTATTGGAGTCTCAGGAAGTCCTCCCATAAGAAGTCGCTCACACCGAGCAACTGAGCCAGTGCCGACAAGACCTCCGGCCGTTCGAGTGACGACAACTGGTCC
Organism: Schlesneria sp.; assembly: GCA_043757695.1. Classification (GTDB taxonomy): domain Bacteria; phylum Planctomycetota; class Planctomycetia; order Planctomycetales; family Planctomycetaceae; genus Schlesneria. The sequence goes on along the minus strand of JAYVOX010000582.1, from coordinate 10,854 downwards.
ACCCAATCCGGTCTTCGGAACAAGTCGCGCAGAAAGCTGCGGAAGTGCAGCAACGCCGCTTGAGGATTGGGGGCCGCAGGCAGCAGGTGTGTGAAGTGTTTGATGAGGACCACGGCGGCTTGCAGCTCTTGCAGTCGAGCCGCATCGAGAATCTTGCCGCCCGATTGAGAATCGGTGACGAGTAGCGTGTCGTGGGCGCGATGCGTCTCCGCGCGGATCATCACTTGTTCGATGCTCACGCCACTCAACGTCAAGGCGTTCGACAGTTCATATAGAAAGCCCATCGTGTCGTCGCCGCGAATGTGCAACACGGTCGCGTGCACATGAGCTTCGTTGTCGAAGCGCACTTCCAACGGGGCCGGTTTCGTCGCGGCATCAGCCGCACCCGCGAGGGCCTCCGCCACGCGATTGGCCAGTCGTCCCTGAGCCTCATCCACGCGACCGCTCCGCACCAGACAGACCAGTTCCGTCAGATCGTTTTCGTAGCTGTGCCAGCTCTCGGGCGACACTTCCAGTCCGGACGGACGAACTTCAAATACATCGACGAAGCGCTGCGGAAAGCGTTCGCGCGAACTGTCCGAATGAGGACGCGTCTCAGTCGAAACGAAACCCTCGACAATGTCGAAGCCATACGCAAACAACAGACCGCAAATCATCGACAGCGCGCCGGGGTAATCGTGTCCCACCACGGTCACACACCACCGACTCGGCGGCGGAGACGGAACCGGTGCTGACATCACCAACGGCGGTACGGCCGCGGCCAGTGACGCAACCGCACTTCGCAGTTGCTCCCCATCTTTGGCACTTCGTTCTGCAACGACTCGCACGGGACGCTGCTCGTTCAACTCGGCGACCAGCTCGGAGTGCCGTCGCCGCGCGCCTTCGCTAAAGACAGACTCGTACGACGCCATGGCCACGGGAGGCACTCGATCACGTTCGTGCTTCGCCCTGTGGCGATCTGGAATCGGTGGCGACGTGACTGGCTCGACCAACACACGATCGTGCGCGAGGTACTTGTCGAAGATCGCGCGGATCGACTTGCGATGGCTGTCGAAGTGGGCCAAGAGCAATTCCGACGTACCGAAGTCGAGCCGTCGAGCCAGCGCGGTCAGCTCTATTTCATCCGTGGGCAGCGAATGTTCTTGCCGGTTGTTCATCAGTTGCAGCGAGTGCTCGATCGTCCGCAAGAAGACATAGCCATCGGTCAGTCGGCGGTACTCGTCCGCGTGCAGCACACCCGCGTCCGTCAGTCGGACGAGGCCATCCAACGTGTTGGTCGAGCGGACGTGACGATGTTCGGCACCATGCACCAATTGCAGGGCCTGCACGAGGAACTCGATGTCGCGAATAGAACCGCTGCCGAGCTTCACCTCTCCCCATTCTCGCCCGCGACGACGCAGGTCCGCTTCAATCCGTCCCTTCGCTTGCCTCACCGCCGTGACGACATCGCTGGGAGCCGCTCCAAAAATGTAAGGCTCCGCACGTCGGAGCAACTCGCGCCCCAACTCCTTCGTCCCCGCGATGACACGCGCCTTGAGCAGCGCCTGCTTCTCCCACATCTCGGCGTGCGACTTCAGATACTCGATGTACGAAGGGATCGTCGTGACGAGTTCCCCCGATCGGCCCCACGGTCGAAGTCGAACATCGACTCGATAGAGAAAACCTTCACCCGTCGTGTCCTGCAGTGCTTTGACCAATCGCTGCGCCAATGGCAGCGCCTCAGTCGGACTGCGATCCGTCAGAAACACCAGGTCAATGTCCGAACTGTAATTGAGTTCTTCCCCGCCGAGCTTCCCCAACGCCAGCACCGTGAGGTTCGCGTTGTGCAACATCAGCTCGTGTCCGACCAGTGCGAGACAGGCTTGAACCATGCCGTCCGCCAGCAGGCTGAGTTGCACCGTCGCGGCGCGCAGGTCGATCAGACCGAAGGCGTCGCACGCGCCGATTCTCAGTAGTTCCCAACGTTGATAACGCCGCAAGGCATCCATCCGCGCGGCGAAGTCGGGTGCCGAAACCACTTGCGACAGCGCGGTCTCCAAAAACTCCTCGCGACTCTTCAGTTCGGCGAGGCGACGATGGCGAGTCAGTTCGCGGAGTGTCTCCGGATAACGCAGCACGGTCTCCGTCAAATAGCGACTGCTGGTGAACAACCGAACGAGAACCTCGATCGCTCGCGGGTTCTCATCGAGAAATTGAAACAGCTCAACCCGATCACCGGCTCGCAGCACAAACCGCTCGAAGTCGATCAGCCCCGCGTCCGGATCGGGCGCGTCCCCGAGTAGTCCGAGCAACTTGCGAAGACTGCCAATGGCCTGATCCGCCGAAAGCGACTCGCCCACTAACCCGCGTAACCGATTCGCCGCACTGGCCGCTCGAAAACCAATGCGACTCAGATTCTCAACCAACGGACCGCGCGCGTCTTCGTCGCCTTTCAACCACGCTCGCAACGACTCCCACATCCCATTGGTCTCCTGCCCGCAGCCATCAACCCGCCATCGATCAATACCGAGCTATACCTCACGCAGCCGAAATTGACGCAGACATCTCCTGTAGTCCCGTCGCTCCGCCGACGGAACCTCTTGTCGGCGGAGCGACAAGACGACAGTAGGGGATCCGAAAACCTCGTGCACCGCTGCATCAATTCTCACCGCGCGAGGTATCGCTTCAACGTCGCACTGGTCAAGTCTTCGATGGCCCGATGCGGCGATTCGCCGCCGACGAAAAGTCTTGGAACCGCTGAATTGCGAGGCGTCTCGTCCGTCTTGTATTCTCTGCCCACTCGATCGAACAGCATCGGGCGTCCGAACTGTCCTCAATTAACAAGATCACTATCGCATGAAGCCCATTCGCAAGTTGCTCGTTGCCAACCGCAGCGAGATCGCCATTCGCGTCTTCCGTTCCGCTCATGAGTTGGGCATCCGCACGGTGGCCATCTACACGCATGAAGACCGCTACGCCTTACATCGGTTCAAGGCGGACGAGGCTTACCAGATCGGCAAGGGGGGCGAGCCGATCAAGGCGTACCTCGACATCCCCGCGATCATCCGCATCGCGAAGGAAGCGGGAGTCGATGCGATCCATCCCGGCTACGGTTTCCTCTCCGAGAACCCGGCGCTCGCGGCAGCGTGTGATGCGGCGGGGATCATCTTCGTCGGCCCGACCGTCCAGATTTTGGAGCAGCTTGGAAACAAGATCACCGCGCGCGAGCTGGCTCGCACGGCGGGAGTTCCCGTACTCGGCGGCAGCTCGAAGCCGATCGCCGATGTCGCCGACGGGCAGAAGCTGGCGGAAGCGACTGGTTATCCGGTGATCCTCAAGGCGGCGAACGGTGGCGGCGGACGCGGCATGCGCGTCGTGCTGAAGCCCGAGGACTTGGCCGGACTGTTTGAGCAAGCACAGCGCGAGTCGATGTCCGCGTTTGGATCGCCCGACATCTTCGTCGAGAAGTTCATCCCGAGGCCGCGTCACATTGAAGTGCAGTTGCTGGGCGACAAGCACGGCAACCTCGTGCATCTGTACGAACGCGACTGCTCGGTCCAACGACGCCATCAAAAGGTGGTCGAGATCGCGCCGGCTCCGTTTCTCGACGCGAAGACGCGCGATGAAATCTGTGCGGCGGCGATCAAGATCGGCAAAGCGGTCGGCTATCAGAACGCGGGAACGGTCGAGTTCCTCTATGACACCGACCACAGCGACTTCTATTTCATTGAAGTCAATCCGCGCATCCAGGTCGAACACACGGTCACTGAAGAAGTGACCGGCATCGACATCGTGAAGTCCCAAATTCTGGTCGCTCAAGGGACGCCGCTGTCGGACCCCGAGATCAACCTCGGTTCGCAAGCCGACATCAAAACGAACGGCTTCGCCATTCAATGCCGCGTCACCTCGGAAGACGCGGCCAACAACTTCATGCCCGACTACGGGCGGATTTCCCACTACCGATCGGCGGGCGGCGCGGGTGTGCGGCTCGACGGCGGTAGCGCGTTTTCCGGAGCGGTCATCAATCCGTTCTATGACTCGTTGCTGGTGAAGGTCTCGGTGCGCGGCCGTCGGTTCGGCGATGCCGCCAAGCGCATGGAGCGAGTCCTGCAAGAGTTCCGCGTGCGTGGCGTGAAGACGAACATCCCGTTCCTCATCAAGGTCATGACGCATCCGAAGTTCACCGGCGGCGCGTTCACGACTCGCTTCATCGACGAAACGCCCGAACTGTTCCAGTTCGCTCTGCGGAAAGACCGCGCGACGAAGGTGCTGTCGTTCCTCGCCGACACGATCCTGAACACAGGCAAATCGCATGCGGCAATCGCTGCCAAAGTGAACCGTGCCCCCGCGCCGGTCCCAGAACTGGACCTCAATCAGCCCATTCCAGACGGCACGAAGACGCGACTGGAATCGTTGCGGAAACAGTTTGGAAACGAACAAGCTGCGAAGCGGTTCGCGGATTGGGTTCGCGCTGAGCAACGGCTGCTCATCACCGACACGACGATGCGCGATGCCCATCAATCATTGCTCGCCACACGGTTTCGCACACACGACCTGCTGAACATCGCCGATGCCTACGCGCGGCTCTGCCCGCAATTTTTCTCGCTGGAGATGTGGGGCGGAGCCACGTTCGACACGGCCATGCGGTTCAACAAGGAATGTCCGTGGGACCGACTATCGCAGCTGCGCGCGAAGGTGCCGAACATCCTCTTTCAGATGCTGCTCCGTGCGTCGAACGCCGTCGGCTATACGAACTATCCCGACAACATCGTCGTCGAGTTCGTGAAGGAAGCGGCACAGGCGGGCATGGACGTGTTCCGCGTCTTCGACTCGCTGAACTGGGCACCCAACATGCAGGTCGCGATGGAGGCCGTCGTCGAAACCGGCATGATCTGTGAAGCGGCCATCTGCTACACGGGCGACATCCTCAATCCCGGCCGTCCGAAGTACGACCTCAAGTACTACGTGAACCTCGCCAAGGAACTCGAAAAGAGGGGAGCACACATGCTCGCCATCAAGGACATGGCGGGACTGTGCAAACCCGCCGCAGCGGCCAAATTGGTGAAGACGCTGAAGGAAGAGATCGGCATCCCGATTCACTTCCACACGCACGACACGGCGGGAATTCAAGCGGCGTCGATCCTGCAAGCGAGCGATGTCGGGCTGGATGTGGCCGACGCGGCGCTCGCGCCGATGTCGGGCGGCACTTCACAACCGAACCTCAATGCGCTCGTCGAAGCCCTTCGCTTCAGCGACCGTGACACGGGCTTGAAGACCGAGCACCTCGATTCGCTCGCCCGATATTGGGAAGTCGTGCGGCAGTACTATCAGCCGTTCGAGACCGTCATGCTCCCCGCCACCGCCGACCTCTACCAACACGAGATGCCCGGCGGTCAGTACACGAATCTCTATCAGCAAGCGAAGGCGCTCGGCATGTCCGAACGCTGGCCGGAGATTTGTCAGGTCTATGCTCAGGTCAACCAGCTCTTCGGCGACATCGTGAAGGTGACGCCGAGTTCCAAGAGCGTCGGTGACATGGCCCTGTTCATGGTCGCCAATGAGTTGTCTGCCGCAGACGTGTTGAGCGACAAGAAAGACTTGTCCTTCCCCGAAAGTGTCATCGATCTCATCAGCGGCAAGATGGGCCAACCGCCGGGAGGTTTTCCATTACAAGTTCAACGTCGCATCTTGAAAGACCGGCCGCTCGTGGCCGGTCGCCCCGGCGCGAGCCTGCTTCCCGCCGACTTTGAAGCGTCGGCAGAAAAAGTCCGCGCGATCCTGTTACGCGAACCGACCCACCGCGAAGTCGTCACGTGGCTCCTCTACCCGAAGGTCTATGAGGAGTTCGTCGCCCACGTCCAACAGAACTCCGACACCAGCGACATCCCGACACCCGCCTTCTTCTACGGGCTGAATCCTGGCGAAGAAGTTTCGATCGACATCGAACCGGGCAAGCGCCTGATCGTGAAGTTCCTCTCGGTCAGCGAACCTCACCCCGATGGCAAGCGAACCGTCTTCTTTGAACTGAACGGCCAACCTCGCGATGTGACTGTGATCGACAAGTCGCTCGAACCGAAAGCCTCCGCCAACCTCAAGGCCGACACCGCCAACCCGAAGCATGTCGGAGCCTCCATGCCCGGCATGATCTCCACCATCGCCGTCCAAGCGGGCGACGCCGTAGCGAAGGGGCAGAAGCTCTTGTCACTGGAAGCCATGAAAATGGAAACCAACATCGCCGCCGACCGCGACGGCAAGATCGCCCAAGTCCTCATCAAACGCGGCACCCAAGTCGCCGCCGGTGATCTGCTCATGACGTTCGAGTGACGGCTGAGTGAACAAACAAAGTCAGCGCGGATGTTCCGACATACAATGGGCTGCGAACAGCCGTCCATAGAAATAGGTATGCACGATGCAACCAACCGACCAACCAACCTGCGCAGCGCCGGAGGTGCAGGCCGTGAAACGGACCTTTGACCACCCGGTGATGATCGGCGTCGGGCTGATAGTGGCGCTGCTGGTCATCAACGCTAGCCTTACCTATCGGAACACCCGCCAACTCAACGAGCGCGCCCGTTGGGTCGCCGACACGCATGTCGTGCTGAACTCGACCGCCGACGTGATGCTGACGTTGGTGGATGCCGAGACGGGAACGCGGGGCTTTGTCATCACCGGCAAGGACGAGTTCTTGCAGCCCTACGACGCCGCCCTCGTCCGGTTCGACGGCCTCATGGCGAAGCTGAAAGACAAGACCAAAGACAATTCCGGCCAGCAAGCCCGCATCACGAAGCTGGAAGAGATGACCGCCGTGCGGTTGGACCAGATGAAAGAGGTCATCGACCTGCGACGCAAGGACGAAAAGGCCGCGCAGGCGTTTGTGCTTACCGGTAAGCCGATGGCGCAGATGGATGCCATTCGCCAGCACGTGGCGGAGATGGTGAAGGTTGAAGACGACTTGCTCAAGGAGCGGGAGAGTATGACCGCCACGACCTATCAGATCGCCGTGACAACCGGCCTGCTCACAACCATCTTGGGACTAATCACGGTCGGGGCGTTCGTTTGGCTCTTGTGGCGCAGCCTGGCGGCCCGGCAGCAGGCTGCTGCCGTCCTGTACGAACAGCGGGAGTGGTTCCGCTTGACGCTGGCGAGCATCGGGGATGGCGTGATCGCCACTGACACCGAGGGTAAGGTGACGTTCCTCAACGCCGTGGCGCAGTCCTTGACCGGCTGGACGGAGGCCGAGGCGAGAGGCACACCGCTGGAAACCGTGTTCAACATCGTCAATGAAGAAACCCGGAAGACGGTTGAAAACCCCGCCCTCCGTGCGCTCAAGGAAGGCCGGATCATGGGGCTGGCAAACCACACGTTTCTTATCTCCAAAAGCGGCCAAGACTGCCCCATTGACGACAGTGCCGCCCCGATCCGTAACGAGGAAGGCAACATCACCGGGGCCGTGCTGGTGTTCCGAGACGTGAGCGAACGCAGGCGAGCTGAAGAGGGGCTGCGGGAAAGTGAGGCTCGCAAGTCCGCAATGCTGAACTCAGCCTTGGACGCCATCGTCACAATGGACCACGAGGGGAAGGTCGTCGATTTCAATCCGGCGGCGGAATCGACTTTCGGCTACCAACGGGAGGAGGCTGTCGGCAAGCCGATGGATCAATTGATCATTCCACCTCCTGATCGGGAGAGGCATCGCCGCGGGCTGGCGCAGTATCTCGTTACGGGCGAGGGGCCGGTGCTGGGCAAACGTCTCGAACTGCCCGCGCGGCGGGCCGATGGCAGCGAATTTCCCGTCGAATTAACCATCACGAGGATGCCGTCCGTAGGATCGCCGATGTTCACTGGATTCATCCGCGACATCACCGAGCGGAAGCGAGCCGAGGACGCACTGCACGAAAGCGAGCAACGCTATCGAGCGGCCACGGCAGCCGTGAGTGATTTGATCTGGACGAACAACGCAGACGGGGTCATGAAAGGCGAACAACGGGACTGGGGAAAATTCACCGGACAATCCTACGAGGAGTACCAAGGGTACGGGTGGTCGAAGGCGGTTCATCCGGAAGACGTCCAGCCGACCATCGAGGCGTGGAACCGAGCGGTGGCCGAGAAACGCACGTTCGAGTTCGAGCACCGTGTCCACCGCCGCGACGGCGAATGGCGGATCTGTTCGATCCGCGCGGTCCCGGTTTTGGATGCCGACGGGACGATCCGCGAATGGGTGGGAGTTCACACGGACATCACAAAGCGCAAGCGCGACGAAGAAAAGTTGCGGCAACTCGCCGCCGACCTGTCCGAAGCTCACCACCGCAAGGACGAGTTCTTGGCGACATTGGCCCACGAACTCCGCAACCCGCTGGCCCCGCTCCGCAACGGCCTGGAACTGATGAAGCTGGCGGGTGGGCAAGAGGCGAGCATCGAAGAGGCCCGCTCTATGATGGAACGCCAACTCGCGCAGATGGTGCGGCTGGTCGATGACTTGATGGACGTGAGCCGCATCAGTCGGGGCAAGATCGAACTCAAGAAGGAGCGGGTGCAACTGGCGGCGGTCGTGAACAGTGCCGTCGAAACCAGTCGCCCGCTCATCAAGCAGATGGGACACAAACTCACTGTCACGCTCCCAGAGCAACCGCTCATCGTCGATGCCGACCTGACTCGGCTGGCACAAGTGTTCCTGAACCTGCTGAACAACGCCGCCAAGTACAGCGAGCGGGGCGGTCACATCACGCTGGCGGTCGAACGTCAAGGGAGCGACGTGCTGGTGTCGGTGAAGGATACCGGCATCGGCATCGCCGCCGATCAGTTGCCCCGCATCTTCGAGATGTTCACGCAGGTGGATCGGGCGTTGGAGAAGTCGCAGGGCGGGTTGGGGATCGGACTGTCGCTGGTGAAGCGGCTGGCGGAGATGCACGAAGGCAGGGTCGAGGCCAAGAGTGAAGGACCGGGCAAAGGCAGTGAGTTCGTCGTGCGTTTGCCGGTTGTGGTTGAGGCGTCGAAACCGCCAGAGTCGGGCGGTGCAGCGGAGCAGCCCGCCAAGTCGTCGCTCCGCATCCTCGTTGTGGACGACAACCGGGACGGGGCCAATACTTTGTCAATGATGTTGAACATTCTCGGTAACGACACCCGCACGGCCTACGATGGGCAACAGGGCGTGGACGTGGCCGAGGAGTACCGGCCCGACGTGATCTTGCTCGACATCGGCTTGCCCAAGCTGAACGGGTACGAGGCGTGCCGCCGTATCCGTGAGCAGTCGTGGGGGAAGGATGTCGTCATGATCGCCGCGACCGGCTGGGGACAGGACGACGACCGCCGCCGCTCACAAGAAGCCGGGTTCGATCACCACCTGGTCAAGCCCGTGGCCCCGCAAACCCTGATGAAGATACTTGCCGGGTTGGATGTTGGTCACAAATAGCAGAGCAGCTAACCAAACGCGGCACCTGACCCGGCGGGCGACAGCCGTTTCTGGGAGTTCAGATACCTCACGCGGCCGAAACTGACGCAACTTCGCGCTACTGTAGTCCCGTCGCTCCGCCGACGGGACATCTTGTCGGCGGAGCGACAAGGCTACAGTAGTTGTCCTAATTTTCCGTTCGGCCCGTGGCGTCAATTTCCACCGCGCGGCCACAGATGAGACATTCTTGGCGAGCGGGGCGGCCCCCTGATTCTTCACACGAAGTATCAGGGGGCTGACGCCGCCCCGCTCGCCCAATTCAAAATGTCTCACAAACCGCCGCGTGAAGAATAACTCTACTGCTGCGTCACGGCTTATTTTTAGGGTAGCTACGCTCGCCAGAGCGTGGGGCAACCACGTTTGACCGACCACGTTCTGGCGAACGTAGCTACAACGTCAACCCGAATTCTTAGTCGTGACACAGCACTCGGTGTCTGTCCGGATACCCGTAGGGTGGGCACTGCCCACCACAATCGGTCGTGGATGGTGGGCAGTGCCCACCCTACTGAAGGTATGACCTTCGCCTATCCGGACAGACACCTAGCCGAATGACCGTCTGCCCGAATGACAAGTGACCTCGGCCTCACTCCTGCTTGCCAAACTTCTTCGGCAGTTCCAGCGACCAGACTTCGTTGCTGAGCGGTTGAGCGTGTCCGCCGGCGACCCAGATTTTGTCTTGGAAGACGTAGGCTGAGTGTTCGTGGCGTTCTTTCCAGATCGTGTTGGACTTGAGCTGTTGCCAGTCCTGGCCATCGCGCGAGTGCCAGACATCGCCCCAGTTTTTGGAGGGTCCGTTCGACCAGCCTCCCAGCACCCACATCTGGTCGCGATAGACCACGGAGGAGAACCACAACCGTGGCGACCAGCCCGCGTGTTCGGTGACGCGTTCCCACGTTTTGCCGTCGCTCGACGACCAGACATCGTTCGTGGCGTGGTACTCGGGAACATAGTTGCCGCCGCCGAAGACGTAGAGCTTGTCGCCCAAGACGGCCGCTTGATGGTACGCGCGCGGTGACCAACCGCCGTCGGCCGTGACCAGTTCCCAAGTCTCGCCATCAGCGGAGGACCAGACATCGTTCTTCAAACTCGACTTGTCGCCGAAGTAGTAGTTCTCGGTCCCGCCGAGCAGCCACATGCGGCCTTGGAATTCGACGACAGCGGCGGCGATGCGCGGAGTCCACTTCGCAGGGGATTCCAACTTCCAGTGCTGGCCATCGATCGAGGACCAGACTTCATTGGTCGCACCGTGACCAGCCAACCGCCCGTTCGTCCAGCCGCCCATGAACCACATCTTGTTTTGAAAGGTCAGTGTCATCGGCAGGTCGCTGTATTTCCACGGGGCCTCTTGTTCGACGAGCGTCCACGCCTTGCCGTCTGCGGAACTCCAGACATCGCGCGGCGGAGACTGGAATGAATCGAACCAGCCTCCG
>JAYVOX010000581.1:0-4221 GCA_043757695.1 Schlesneria sp. | reverse complement strand
TGTGCCGTAAGGCCACGGGTTTCCTGCGGCGATTAAGAACCCGCAGCCTGACGGCGTGCGGCTCGCCTGGGCCTCAAATCAAGCCGCGCGAAGTATATATCCAAAACTGGATTAGCACGGAGGGCAAAGCGGGGGCACGGATGACGCGAAACTCGCCTTCAGTCTGAAGTCGAACAAACCTGACTCAACTGCAACACGTTTACAACTCGAAGAAGTCCACGCACTCCACAAAAATCGACAAGACTCACGCACGCTTCACGCTCACCTTGTGCCAGGCGTTGTACTGGTAGCCTTTCGCGTTCCAAGGCATGGTTTGCGGCTGGGTCTCGCCGCTGGTGTCGGTGGCGCGAACAAGCAGGCTGGTGGTTTGTGGCGTCAGCGCGAGGTCGATCGACCACAGCACCCAGCAGAACTCGCGAACGGGCGATGTGAACTGGGCCGGTTGCCACGACTGGCCGTTGTCGGTCGAGACCTCAATGAGTTTCACACTGCGGCCTGCGTGACCGTCGGCCATTGCGAAGCCCTTCACGGTGAGACGGCCATCCTTGATCGCGGCTCCTTCCAATGGTGAGGAGATCATCGAGTTGAGGCATTGCTCATAGAGCGGCGTGGCGGCGGCGAGTGCGGCCGGAGTGTCCTCCGGCACGACCTTGTAGGAACTGGCCACGAATCTGTTCGGCGATGGGCGGTCGCTGACTGTGATCTTGCCCAGCCACTTGACGCTCCGCGCACCGACGAATCCCGGCACGACGGACCTCAGCGGGAAGCCGTGTTCGGGGAGCAACACGCGACCGTTCATGTGAGTCGCCAGCAGCGCGCCGGGTGCAGCAGCGGTGTCGGCCAGCGCCTTGTCGAGCGGGATCGAGCCGCCGAACGAAATCGTCTCGGTCTTCTCGATCACTTCGTCGAGACCGTCGAACCAAACGTGCTTCGCGCCGGGCTTCACTCCGGCCAACTTCAACACGTCGGAGAGCCGGACTCCCGCCCAGTCCGCGTTGCTCATCGCGCCCGAGACCCATTGCAGACCGCTCGCCTTCTTCGTGGTCGCGGCGAACTCGATGCGGCGGTTCCCCGCACAGGTCAGCGTGGCGGTTGTCTTGACTGAGGGAAAGCGTTCGATCAGCTCGCCCACTTTCAACGTGAGCGGCTTTTCAACGAGTCCTTCCACCGTCAGCGTGAAGTCGCGGACGTTGAGGGCCGGGACTGCACCGTTGCTTCGCACATAGAACGATTCGAGCGGCGTGAGCCATCGCTCGCCGAGCGTACTCAGCGGCGCTTCCGCGTTGAACGGCTGCTCCGTTTTGATGTCGAGCTGCTTGGTGACGGGAGCCGTATCACGTGCCGGTTCATCGGCTCGCAGCGAAGGAGTGCGGCCACCCGTCATCCACGGGAGAGCGACCAATCCCGCCACCGAGTGTTTGAGCAAGTCACGTCGCGAAGGAAGAGAGAGCGTCATGCGAAGGGTCCGTCTGAAATGTCTTGGAGGTTTGAAGAGATGCCCCCTCACCCTAAGCGAAGAATCCGGGGCCTCGCGGCACCCGGCTCACCTTGATCATCGGATTGATGCCGCCACTGATTGATGCGCCAGTCGTAACCCTCTCCCCGCAGAGCCGCGGCGAGGGGACATGAAGGAGAGTGCGTCACTCACTTCGCTCCGGCAGGCGACAACCGGGCGAGTGGCTGGCGGTGGAGGGTCGGTTGGGACTGGCCTTGCAGTTGGTTCACTCGGTCGTGCAAGTTGTGAACGGCCTGCGCGGTGTCGGCCACTTCCAGCGCGAGTTCACTGCGATACGTTTGCCCCGGCTTGATGAGTGGCAGGCGTCCCTGTTGTCGTTCAAACGAACGGAAGTTGGGGAAGTTGACTCCCGGTTCGAGGCCCGTCACGTAACCGTCCGCTTCGGCGATGGTGTTCTTCCACACGGTGAACGTCGGCAGTTGCTTCGTTTGGAAATGAACGGCCAGCGCAGCGTTGTTCGCGGCGTTGGCGAGAACCGCCGTGGACCAACCGTCTGCGCCACCAATCGGCGTGTGGTAGTAAGCTTGTTCAGCAAACCCGGCGACCGGTGCCCCGTAGACATAGCAGGCATCGATCCCTTCTGCCGCGCGCGCATCACGCGGCGCGATGTCGCGACACGGGACGGCATACGTCGCGACCGGTTCGAGGAACGGGCGACCGATGTTGATGTGGTAGAGGAGCGACAACTCTTGAGGCTGTCCGCCGAGGTTGGTCACTTCATCAATGATCTCGCAACGATTGGAACCGGCGACAAGACGCAACGTTGAAGTGAGTCGCCAACGCGGGCCGAACATCGAGCATTCGTCCACGACGCCGATCAATTCGATCGCTCCTTCGCCGCTCGTATCGACTCGCACTTCGACGCGATGCGCCGGGATGTTGGCGATGCGCCCGTGCAATGTCAGTGTCTCACCGCCATCGTCGCCCGGTGGACCCATGAACCCGAGACCACAACGACAGAGCAGTTCATTGAATCCATTGAGCCAGCCGAGTCCGCCTCGATCTTGCAGGTTGACGAACGCCGGATGAACGGGTCGCTCGACGGGCGACTTCCATTCGAGCGGCAGATCGTGAAAACGGCCCTTCCAGATTCCCAGGCCGCGCGTCGGCAGGACTGACAGCGACAATCCGCCGCTGTTCAGTTCAACAACGCTTACGCCATCGGAGACTCCGCCGTGCAATGTGAGCCAGCGGATCGACCAGTCGGACGACCCCGCGAGTTTCAGTTCGGCACTCGGGCGCAGCTCGCCCTGTTCGCGGTGCAGGCCCGCATCGACATCGGTCAGAACGAGAGAAGTCACAGCCATCGGAACCTCGTGAAGCAATGGGGAATGGATGACAGCATGGGGGGCAGACTGTACAACATCGCCCGCTCCGTCGCGATATTCGTAGGTGCTGCAACTCTGATCTGAGTGCAGTCGCCGAGAAGTGGACACGCTCGTTGCGTGACGGGTCACGAAGTCACTTCTGCAAGGTAGCCCTGTCGCTCCGCGACAGGAAGCGCGTCGCGGAGTGCGTGCTCAATCTCGCAACGGCGGCGTCCGCGATCCAACTGCCGATTTGCAATCTCGCTACCTGTTGCGGAGCGACAGGGCTACCACCCATTCGCAACTGCATCCCACTGACATCGGAACCCGCATGAGTCTCGAAGGATTGGACCCGGCCGCTCGCCCGTACACGCAAGACTGGTACGAGTCGATCAAGCGGCTCGTCGGTGAGATCGGTTGTCGGCAGCTCGGCTGTTACGTGATCCCCGACGATTGGATGCTGTCGGTCGTGATCCCGATCTACAACGAAGAGCGAACGCTACGTGTGCTGATCGACCGCGTGCGGGCCGTGCCGATTCGGAAGGAACTCGTGCTGGTCGAGGATTGCAGCAAGGATGGGACTCGCGCGGTGCTGCAACAATTGGAAGCCGAAGCGGCCGCGAATCCCGATCCGATGAACGTGATCACCGTCACTTACCACGACGTGAACAAGGGGAAGGGAGCGGCGGTACGAACAGGATTTTCGAAGGCACGCGGTGACGTGATCGTCATTCAAGATGCCGACCTCGAATACAATCCCGGCGAGTATCCGCGTCTGCTGCGTCCGATCTTGGAAGGTCACGCCGACGTGGTCTATGGCAGCCGGTTCCTCGGCGATCAGGAGCATCGCGTGCTGTACTACTGGCACTCTCTGGGCAACAGCGTCCTGACGACCGTGTCGAACTGCATGACGAACCTGAACCTGACCGACATGGAGACCTGCTACAAAGTCTTCACGCGCGCCGCGCTCGCAGACATCTGGCCGACGCTCAAACAGAACCGCTTCGGGATCGAGCCGGAGCTGACCGCGAAAATTGCTCGACGACGGCTGCGAGTCTATGAACTGGCCATCAGCTATCACGGTCGCACCTATAAAGAGGGGAAGCACATCGGCTGGAAGGACGGCTTGCAAGCTCTCTGGTGCATCATGCGATATTGGTGGGCCGACTGATGGAGAAGCCCCCACGACTGTCCCACCTGAAGCTTTTGTATCCTTGGTGTACCTCGAAGACTCGATTCCATCGACGCTGAAAATGTGATGGCTGTGATTTCCACCGATCCTCTCGCCCGTTGAGTTCTCTCCTCATGGCGTTCGGTCACTGCTCCTGTCCCGACTGCGGCACGACTCTTCGGATTCGCGACCGCTCGTTCGTCGGCAGAGTCGTCCCCTGCCCCGAA
>JAYVOX010000580.1:0-4235 GCA_043757695.1 Schlesneria sp. | reverse complement strand
CCTCGCGCGGTCACGAATGAGGCCTTGGCGAGCCGCACGCCGTCAGGCTGCTGGTTCTTGATCGCCGCAGGAAACCCGCAGCCTGACGGCATGCGGCTCGCCTAAAACGCATCACTCGTGGCCGCGCGAGGTATAAATCAAGCAGGGCTTCGTCCCTGTAACCATTCCCGCAACCGCAACAACCCCTCATCGACACTCACACATGGCTCGTATCCGAACGCCGCTCGTGCTGCATCCAGTTTGAACCAGTGCGTCGTGGCGAGTTGTCGCGCCACGAACCGCGTCATCGGTGGTTCCTCCGTGCGACCGAGCAGCGTGTATGCGAGTTCCAGCAACCCACCCACCACATACGCAGCCGTGCCCGAGATACTCTTCTTGACCGGCGGCTGATCGGCGCAAGCCAACATGCGGTCAATCAAGCTCCAGAGCGGCACTGGCTCGCCGTTGGAGATGAAGAAGGCGCGACCGGCGGCCGGTGAGTTTGGTCCCAACGCCTCGGCCGCTTGAAGATGAGCATCGACCGCATTCTCGACATAGACCGTATCGACGAGGTTCGCGCCCGAACCGACTCGCCGCAGCTTGCCACCTCGTGCCCGCTCAATCAGTCGCGGCACGAGGTGATTGTCACCCGGCCCCCAAATCAAATGCGGTCGCAACGCGACAGTGTTCATCGGTTGGCTTGACACAGTCAGCGAACCGTTGGCGGCGAGAACCGCTCGTTCGGCGATCGCCTTCGTCTGCGGGTAATGAGTGAGATAACGCGCGGGGTACGGAGCCGACTCGTCGATCCCCGCTTCATCTCGACCGTCGAACACGACGCTCGGAGAACTCGTGTAGATCAGCTTGGCCACCCCCTCAGACTGACAGGCGGCGATCACATTCTCGGTCCCGATCACGTTCGCGCGATGGTAGTCGTCGTACCGTCCCCACACACCCGCCTTCGCCGCGACATGAAACACGGCCTCGCAGCCGGCCATCGCCCGAGTCACCACCTGACGATCGGCGATGTCGCCGCTCACGCACTCCACACCGAGAGCTTTCAATTCGGGATAGTCCCCGCGTGACAGACTGCGCACTGAGTCCCCCCGCGCGACGAGCCGCCTCACAATCGCCTGTCCCAGAAAGCCACCACCACCGGTCACCAGCACACGCATCGTTTCAGAAACCTCTCCACACGGAAGTCAGAATGAAAGCCAGTAACAAGGCCGCGACGATCACCACCCACAGTGGCGAACGCGGTTTCGTCGAACTTCCATCGGTGATCCACCGATCGCACGACGGACAATAGTCGGCATCCTCCAGCATCGTCTCACCGCAGTGAGGACACGGGATGTAGCCATCGTCATCCCAGTCGCTGTCGTCGTTGTATCCCATTGTCAATTCTCGACTCTAAGGCCGGTATTTCGATCTGGTCTCTCGCTCTGGTTCCCAAGCTCCCGCTTGGGAACCAGCCTCTCGAAGCTCCAGCTTCGAGAGCAATTCAAGTGACTCGAAGCCGAAGTTTCGAGCCAACAGGTTTCCCAGCGGCAGCTTGGGAACCAAAACATGGCGTCACAGGATCGACGATCTCACCCGCTTCGCAGCCCAGACCGCCAGCTTCTCGCGGAAGATTTTTGAGTTGTGCCGAATATCGACCGGGAAGGCATCGTGGAACAGGATCGTCGTGATCGGGCGTGTTGTGTCGAACTTCGCTCCCAGCGCGAGTAGTTCGTCCGTCAACTTGGACTTGGGTTCTCGAGGGGCGTCCGCTTCACGTTCGACGCACAGCACCGGCTGCATCACGCCGCTTCGCACCACGCCGACGAGCGCCGTGCGGAAGACGTGCGGGTGCGAGTTGAATATCCCTTCGACCGGCTCGGTGAAATACGTCCGCTCGGGCGTGACAACGCGATGCGACTTCCGTCCGCAGAACCAGAGTCGGCCCTGCTCGTCGAAGTAACCGAGGTCTCCCATGCGGTGCGCGACGGTCCCGCGTTGCTCACTCGCGACTTCGTAGGAGGGGCACTCCTGCCCGTCCGGTCTGCTCATTTCATTGCCGTCCGCTCGATGTGGCGCGACAGGCAAGAGTGCCCGTCCTACAAGACGAATCTTGGCCAGTGCGGTGAGGTCGGGACGGTGGAAGTACTCCTGCGTGACTTGCGGCCCGCTCACGACGATCTCCCCGATTTCGCCCGGCGGCATGAGCAACGAGTCGCTCCATGCGGCGATCGGTTCGTCGGTGATGCGGATGATCGAAACGTGAACGCCCTCGACCGGACGGCCCACGCACGTCCCGGCTCCTTGAGCGGTCTTCGTTCGCGTCTCATCGAGGACTTCGCGGCTGCCGATGACGGCGACGGGAAGCGACTCGGTTGCGCCGTAGGGTGTGAAAATCTGTCGGCCCGGTGCCAGCGTCGCTTGGAAGCGGCTGATGATCTCGGCGGAAACCGGAGCGCCGGCCGAGAGGACTCGTTTGAGCGTCGGCAGCGCCGCTTGAATCTGTCCATCAATGCGACGACTGGCATAACGGCCGACCGCGTTGAGCAGAGCGGGTGAGCCGAACATGTTTGTCGCGCCGAAGCGTTGAATCGGTTCGATGACCTCGCGCGGGTTGACGCGCGCGGGCCGAGTGAAATCCATGCGCGGGACAATCGCCGTCATGCCGAGCGCCGACGCAAACAGCGCGAACAGCGGGAACGTGCAGAGATCGATCTCACCCGGCTCGATGCCGAAGATTTGCTTGAGCATCTCCACCTGAGCAACAAAGTTGCCGTGCGAATAAACCGCCCCTTTCGGCACGCCCGTGCTGCCGCTGGTGAACAGGATCGCGGCGGTGTCGGAGGGGGATGTGTCGATGATGGTCCGGTGATTCTGCTTGTCTCCCTCCCCTTGATGGGGAGGGCCGGGGAGGGGAGTCGATGTAAGTTGGGCTATCGTCCTGCCATCGTCCCCCCTCCCCAACCCTCCCCGCCGAGGGGAGGGAAAAAGGGTGACGGCCTCTGTCATCTCGGGATCGTTGTTGCTCGCGCCACCGAAGAACTTCAGATCGCGTAGCGTCATCCACGTCTTGCCAACGTAGAAGGAATGGTTGCTCGACGGGCGGCCTCCCACGTGGACGTACTTCGTCAGCGAACCCTTTCCCCAACCGAATAGCCAGCGCGCGATGTGAGCTTTCGTGATCCCGATGAACGCGGTGGGCTGAGCCTCGGCCAGACACTTGCCGATGTTCTTCAGTCCCATGCCGGGATCAATGAAAACCGGGACCGCTCCGGCTTTGAAGAGGCCGAACGTCAGTGAGAAGAATTCCAAAGAGGGTGGAACCATCAAGGCGGTTCTCACACCGCGACCGATCCCCATCATCGTCAGCCCCGCCGCGATGTGGTCGCTCTCCTCGTCCAGTCGCCGAAACGTGAGACTCGTGTAGGCCGTCCGCCCGGTCGAATCTCGTCCCTGTGGAAACAACACCGCCAACTGCTCGGGCCGCAGCCGAGCCATCTCTTTCAAATGTGTGGCGATGTTGACGGTGGGCATGGGAAGCAGGAGTCAGGGGGCGAAGGTCAGGAGTCAGTCTACTGTAGTCCCGTCGCTCCGCCGACGGGACGGATCGCGAGTGGACAAAGAACCCTTGCATCAGACTGAGTTAGGCAATGACACGAGTTGTTCGCGAGCCAGTTCGGCGGCGTACCACAGTGCCGCTTGAATGTCGTCGGCAACGAGTGTCGGGTAGCTGCGGAGGATGTCGTCGGAAGTCGCCCCCATCGCCACGTTGTCGAGGACCACCGTCACCAAGATGCGCGTTCCCGCGATGCAAAGTTTACCTTGGCAGACCTGTGGATCGGCGCTAATGCGATCTCTCCAGTTCATCGTGACGCTCCTTTATCTTGGGACATTTGAGGAAGCGTACAACCTCTTCATCGTTCAATGAATTTGCCGTTCGTCGGACCGCGGTCCCGTCGGCGGAGCGACGGGACTACAGTAGCGGATGCGAATCGAGGAACGTCCGGATCAGCGGCACCAACTCGTCACCGGCGTCTTCCAGAATGTAGTGGCCGCAGTCGGGGAATTGATGCACCTCGGCGTCGGGGAAACGGACGAGCCATTCGCGCAAGAAGTGCTTGTCGAACACGAAGTCCTTGTCGCCCCAACCGATGAACATTGGGAGTTGCTTCAACTGGTCGAGGCCATTCGCGGTTTGAGTGACCAGATCGTAGCCTCGATCACTCGGCTTGAGCGGGATGTCCTGCACGAAGCGATGG
>JAYVOX010000579.1:0-16026 GCA_043757695.1 Schlesneria sp. | reverse complement strand
ATTGGTGCGATGATTGAGATCGTGCCCACGGGGATCTTCACAAACTGCCCCAAGTGTTCGCAAGAACTCAAGATCAACCGCAAGTACCTCGGGCAGCGAGTGCAGTGCAAGTTCTGCGAGGCCCCGTTGCAGCTCGACCCCACCAGCCCAAACGTCACCGAGGCTGATGTCTATTCCAAGTGCGCCCACTGCGAACAAGACCTCCGTTTCGCCAAGAAGTACATCGGCGTGAAAGTCGCCTGCCGCTACTGCACCGGCAAACTCCACATCGTCAGCGAACTCACCAGTTCGTAGCTTGGGAACGCCGCTCGCCCGACTCGTTCTCTGACTTATACCTTGCACGGCCACAACTGAGATTTTTTAGGCGAGCCGTGTGCCGTGAGGCCACGGGTTTCCTGCGGCGATCAAGAACCCGCAGCCTGACGGCATGCGGCTCGCCAGTGTCTCAGCTTTGGTCGCGTGACGTATACGTCCACCGCTCAGAAAGACTCAGCTTGGGCCGCGCAAAGTATAAGTCCGGAACCTCACGGCACCCGGCTCACCAAAGCCTGACCAGTTTTGACGCGATGGTCGTGAATCAGAGCCGCAGGCGGCCTCAATGTGGACCTCACTCTTCAGTGACTTCCACGCAGTGCAGGTTGTGCCTGAGGTCTCACTGCGCGCGACACGGTCGAACGGGCATGAACCGTCACGGGGAGCGGAGGTTCGACCGTAACCACCGGCTTCACCGGCGAACCCTGCGTCGGTTCCGCGTCTTCTTCGTGCGAATCCGGCTTGTGCCCCTGACGCTCCAAGAACCCAACGAGATCATTGCGCAGCACGTCGTAGTCGGGATGTTCCATCATTGTTGCTCGGTCGCGCGGATGAGAAAACGGGACGGTCAAGATGTCGCCGACGGTGGCACTCGGACCGTTGGTCATCATCACCACACGGTCGGAGAGAAACAGCGCCTCATCCACATCGTGCGTCACCATCAGTGCGGTCTTCTGATCGGTGGACCACAGGTCAATCAGCACCTGCTGCAACTCGAAACGTGTCAGCGAATCGAGCATTCCAAACGGCTCATCCAACAGCAGCATCTTCGGGTTGAGCGCGAAGGCTCGCGCGAGTCCGACGCGCTGGCGCATCCCGGCTGACAGTTCGGCCGGTCGCTTCTGGAGTGCATCACCGAGGCCAACCAGTTCGAGATAGTGGACGACGATGTCGGCTCGCTGCTGGCGCGACAGGTGCGGATTGACCTGTTCCACCCCGAGCATCACGTTGTCGAATGCGCAGCGCCACGGAAGCAGTGATGGCGACTGAAAGACCATGCCGCGATCCGGCCCCGCGCCGTCGATCTCACGCCCGGCAAGCACAATGCCGCCCGTCGTCAGTTCGGTTAGCCCCGCCACCATCGACAACACCGTCGATTTGCCGCAGCCCGAATGCCCAATCAACGAGACAAACTCACCCTGCTTCAAGGTCAAATTGAAGTCGGTCACGATGACCGACTCGCCGCCACCCCGCTTGGGGTACGACTTGCTGAGACGCCACAGTTCGAGATACCGATCATTCGCTGTCATGGGGCGTTGACTCCTACTGGGCCACTCAGATAGCGGCCCCAATCCAGTCGCACGGTTCAAGAAGATCGGCCTCTCATGACCGATGGAATGTTCCAAGACCGGAAGATACGGAACCAGTTCGTGGTTGATGCTGACCATCAGACACCTCGATTTCGTCGACTCATTCACCTGGTTTCACGGATGACAGAGCCTAAGCAGGGATGAAATCAGTTGGAGACCAACTCCAGTTTGTTCGCGAGTGCGGGCTTGTTTGTCGCGGCCACCGCTCGCTGTTTTCTGCTTCCCGGCCCCAAGAGCCAATCGAGGATTTCTTTCTTCAGCCGCTTGAATCGTGGGTCAGAGCCGAGGGCTTTGCGATCGCGCGGTCGATCCAGATCGACATCGAAGCTGGGCCCAAGTGTCGCTCGAGGGCCGGCACTCAGTGGGATGATTCTGTCCGCCAGCAGCAGTCCCTCATCGACATCGTTCGTGATGAGGATGACCGTCTTCTGATCCTGGTCCCAGATGCGTTCGATCTCGTCTTGCAGGGTCGCTCGCGTGAGGGCGTCGAGCGCACCCAGCGGTTCGTCCAGCAAGAGGATCGCCGTGTCCATCGCCAGTGCGCGCGCCACCGCGACACGCTGCCGCATCCCGCCACTCAGCTCATGCGGCTTCTTGTTTCGAGCCGGTGTGAGGTTCACCAGCGCGATGTGCTTCTCGATGTACGCCTTCTTCTGCGCGGCGGGCCAATCGAAGAGTGAGTCCACCGCCAGCGCGATGTTCTCGTACACCGTCAGCCACGGTAGCAGTGAGTAGTTTTGAAAGACGACGCCACGATCAGGCCCCGGCTCGGTGATCTGCTTGCCATCCAATTCGATGCGACCGCTGTCGGGCGAGATCAGTCCGGCGATCATCGAGATGAGCGTCGTCTTGCCCGCTCCCGAATAGCCGACGATGGCGAGGAACTCGCCCTGCCGGACTTCGAGGTTAATGTCCTGCAACACCTCGGTTCGCTGCTTCGCAGAACCGTAGCCTTTGCAGACGTTCGTGAGTGAAAGAAAGGGAGTTGTCATGGGAATGCTTTGCGTTGAGCGTCTGCCGTTGTTTCGTCTTTCGATCAGGTCCGTTCCAACCGGATGTCGATTTCTCGCTCGACATATTTCCATTCTTCCGAGCCGCGCAGCGCGGAAAGCAAATCGTTGAAGACCGCCGAATCACGCGGTGCATACTCGAACCACGTCACGAAATCGAATTGTTCGCCCAAGTCGCGACCGTGCATGAGGCGACGGGCGATGGCAGGCAGATACTTCATGCCGGTAGCGATGTGCCGTGACCGAGATTCGAGAATGCCGCGACGTTCATCCTGAGCCAGACTCCACCACTCGGCAGACTTTCGGATGGGGATCAGCGCTGCGCAAGTCGCTTCTGTGCGATTGAGGGCCGGTTGCTTGGACTGCAACTCATCCCGTTCTTCGCGCGAAACGTAGCGCGCGTTGCTGACGACGCCGCGCAGCAACCAGGAGGTTCCCAACGTCAGCCGCTCCAGCGGCCCGTTGACGATCTCCACGTGCGACACGGGCTTGAGAGGCAACCCCGTGCGAGTCGTGAAATCCGTCACACGCCACTGGCCGGACGTGCCACCGAGGTAGTTGTACAAAGCGTCCATCGGTCGCCTCTTCGAGAGTTCGCGCACGTTGCGCAGCGTGTTGGATCGACAGGTAATCACACTCATGGTTGACTCCCACTCATCGCCTCAAGCCGGTTGAAACTTCCGTTCGATCACGCTCATCAGCCGGTCCAGTGCGAAGCCGACGGCACCGATGGTCAGGATGCAGAGAATGATGTGTTCGTAGATCAGGCTGTTGTATTCCTGCCACAAGAAGCCGCCGACGCCCGGTGCGCCGGTGAGCATCTCGCACGCGACGATGACCAGCCATGCGATGCCGAGGCTCAGCCGAAAGCCTGTGAACATGAAGGGCAACGTCGCGGGGAGTAGTACCTTGAAAAGAGTCTTTGTCCGTGACAGCTTCAGCACTTTCGCAACATTGAGATAATCTTGCGGCACGGCGCGCACGCCCATCGCCGTGTTCACCACCGTCGGCCACATCGAGCAGAGCGCGATCGTGAAGAGCGCCGCTGGTTCCGACTTGCCGAACAAAACCAATCCCAACGGCAACCACGCCAGCGGTGAGACCGGTTTCAAGAACTGAATGATCGGATCGAAGATGCGCGTCAGCAGCTTCGACGTTCCCAACAGGAAGCCGAGCGGCGTCCCGATCAGCAGCGCCAGGAAATAGCCTTTGCCAACGAGAATCAACGAGTACCAAGTAAAGCGCAGGATGCCCTGATCCAACTCGCCGCGTTTCTCGAACGGCTTGGCGAGGTAAGGGAGACTCACCTGCCACGTCTTGATCGGCGAAGGGAGATTCGGTGCCCACGTCGCGGACGAGATGGCCCACAGCAGCACCACGGCCAACATGCCGATCAGTGGCAGCACGAACCAGTCGAAGGGAAAACGTTTGTCATTCATGGCTTTGTCTTACTCCGGTCCCCTCTCCACCGTCTTCGGGGGAGAGGGTTAGGGTGAGGGGGGCTTCTCTCGTTCCCAAGCTCCAGCTTGGGAACGAGCGTCTTGGAAGCTCCGCTTCCCGAGACGCCTCTCGTCGCCAGAACACTCGCCAAGCTGGAGCTTGGAAGACGGGGCGTTCCCAAGCTGGAGCTTGGGAACGAGAAGCCCGACGAGAAGCCCGGACTACGCTGAACTCAGCCCTTCAAGTTCTTCACCGCAAACCCTGTCGCATATTCCTCGGGCTTGGTCGGATCGAACTGCACTCCGTCGAAGAGCGTTTCCGGTTCCATGCTCGCACCGCCGTGGGCGTAGCCGATCTCCTTCATCGCCTCTTCGTAGAGGTCGCCGCGCATGACCTGCTTGGCAACGCCCTCATAGTCGGGCGCGCCTTCGACCATGCCCCAGCGGCGGAACTGGGTCAGCCACCAAGTGGCGTACTTAGCCTGCGGAAAGTTGCAGTTTCGCTGACTGAAGATCATGTAGTTCGGATCGTCCTTCGTGCGGCCGTCGCCGTAGTCGTACTTCCCTTGCAGGCGACCGAGGATCACTTCGGGCGGGCAGTTGATGTACGACGCAGCCGAGACAATCTGTGCCTGCTCGGGACGGTTGTTCATGTCGTCCAACCACACGCTTGCCTCGTGAAGGGCCTTCAGAACGGCCTTGACCGTCTTCGGGTTCTTCTCGGTGAATTCGGCCGTGAACGCGCAGACCTTTTCGGGGTGATCCTTCCAGATGTCCTGAGTCGAGAGTGACGTGAAGCCGATGCCGTCCGAGATGGCTCGCGCATTCCAAGGCTCACCGACACAGAAGCCGTCCATCTTGCCGACCTTCATGTTGGCCACCATCTGCGGCGGCGGCACGGTGGCCAGCGACACGTCGGTGTCCGGATTGATCCCTCCCGCCGCGAGGTAGTACCGCATCCACATGGCATGGGTGCCGGGCGGAAACGTTATGGCAAACGTCATCGGGGAACCGGCCGCTTTGGCCGCATCGACCAGCGGTTTGAGAGCCTTCGGATCGTCCGTGACCTTGCCCTTCAGTTCGGACTTCAGCGTGATGGCCTGACCGTTTCGATTCATGATCCAGGGCACGACCATCGGCTTCTTGGGCGAACCAAGCAGCCCCATCGTCGAAGCGATCGGCATCCCGAGCAGCATGTGCGTCCCTTGAATGTCGCCGTTCGACAGCGAGTCGCGAATCGCCGCCCAGCTTGCTCCTTTGCTGATCGTTGACTTGATCCCGTACTTCTTGAACAGGCCCTTCTCGTGGGCAATGACCAGCGGCGAACAGTCGGTCAGCGCGATGATGCCGAATTTGAGGTCAGGCATCTCCGGCGCATCGCTCGGTGATGCGACGTGAGCGTTTGTCATCAGTGGTGATTGTGGGGTGCTGGCATTGGGTGTTGCAGTGGAAGTACCGCACCCCGCCAATAAGCCTGATGTCACACCGGCAACTGCAGTTCCCAAAAAGTCGCGGCGAGTTACGGCAGAACCAAACGGCATGATGAATCCTTATTTGGCAACATATTCGGCAAACGGAGCAACACAAATCGACAACGCTGTCCAACGCAACCACGGTGCCAATGGCGCTCCATGTCTGCGCGAACGAACGTTCAGGCCTTTGTGACCGCAGTGAAGATGCTGTTACAGAGCGGGTGTGAGCGTGAGACATGCGGATTTCCGAAAGCCCTGTCACCATCGAGTCGAAACGTACAACGATCAGGTTGAGTCGATGAACACAACCGCTGAGATTGCCTTCAGAGCGAACTGAACTGCTCAGTGTTTCTACGTGAGATCAGAACCACCGCGCCAGTCACTTACCGCAGCTTCGGCATCGCGAATCGTGATGTTGTGTTGACGATTCGCAGGACCGCTTCGGATTGCCGAACGCGAACTGGCCTCTTTTCCTATACGTCGCGCGGGCTGTAGTGAGCCGTAGCTGCACCTCGCCAGAGTGCGGGTGTCACGCTCAGACAGCCCACGTTCTGGCGAAACGTGGCTACATTCAAATGCCTCAGTTTGGGCCGTGCAAAGTCTCACTCTCATTCCAGAGGATGAAGCCCTCACGTCTGGAATAGGCCGTTGTATGAGATCACGCCCACAGGTCATGGCTCACTCAGGCATCGACGGAATGTCCAAACGACAAGCATTCCCGCTCAAGGATCGTTCAGACGCAGGTCGCATCGACAGACTCCATGCCGCGACTAACCACGCAACAACACGAAGAATTGTCAGTTTGTTGGCGAAGTGAGTCCGGCTCAGAGCCTTGGCATGTGGATTGCCGAACGGGATCGCGTGGGTTGCCGAAGCATCCACGGAATCGAGAGTCCTCCGCCTTCCTCACCTTCAACAAGAGTACGGCATGTCATCTGTCAGCGAAGTTCAATCCGGCCCGTCCACTTCCATTGCGGCAAGCAATTCGGCGGTCCTTGATGCGGAAAGCCCCGCGCGGATGAGAGTCCTCTGGCTCTCGTTTGTCGGGTTCACGTTGAGCTTCGCCGCGTGGTTGATGTTCGGAGTACTCGGCATTCCGATTCAGCAGGAGTTCGGGATCAACGACATCTCGCTGGCGTGGCTGTCCGCCGTGGCGATCCTCAACGGCGGGATGTGGCGGCTGTGCTTCGGCATGTTGACGGAGCGGCTGGGTGGTCGGGTCGTCTTTATCGGGATGTTGACTCTGGCCAGCATCAGTTCGTTTCTTGTGTCGTCGGCCACGTCGTTTCCGCAGTTGATGTTCTATGCGTTCCTGGTGGGGATCGGCGGCAACAGCTTTTCTGTCGGCTCGGCTTGGAACGCGGCGTGGTTTCCACCGAAGCAGCAGGGCTTCGCGATGGGCCTGTTCGGTGCGGGCAATGTCGGTGCCTCAATCACGAAACTGATCGGTCCTCTGCTGATCGCGCTGGTGCCGACCGCAGGTTTGATGGGCGGACTGGTGCCGGGCGGCTGGCGTTTCGTGCCGTTCTTGTATGGCATCTTGCTGATGATCATGGCGGGATTGGTTGTGATGCTCGCCCCGTCGCCGGACAAGAAGCCGGGTGCGGGCCGGACGTTGGCTTCGATGCTCGTACCACTGCGACAAGTCCGCGTCTGGCGATTCAGTCTGTACTACACCGTCGTGTTCGGAGCCTATGTCGCGCTGTCCGTGTCTCTGCCCAAGTACTACGTCAACGTCTACCACCTCCCGCTGGGGCAGGCGGCGCTGCTGACGACGCCGTTCATCTTCGTGTCGAGTCTGCTGCGGCCTTTGGGTGGCTGGTTGTCGGATCAATATGGTCCACGCAAGGTGACCTACGGCGTGTTCATCGTCGGCTCGATCGCTTCGCTGACTCTGTTCCTACCGATGAACGTGTACGCCTTCACGGCTTGCCTCGTGGTGCTGGGCATCACGCAGGGAATTGGCAAGGCCTCGACCATCAAGTACGTCCCCGAGTATTACCCGAAGGATGTCGGTGCTGTGGTGGGACTCGTCGGTTGCCTAGCCGCACTCGGCGGCTTCGCGATGCCGCCGCTGTTCGCCTACCTCAAGCAATGGACGGGTCAGCCCCAGTCGATGTTCTGGGTGATCTTCTCCATCACCGTCATCAGTCTGGTCTGGCTGCACCTCGTCGTGCGACAGATTCAGCGCGGCGAACAGCAGACGATCTGAGCGGCGACGCGTCCAAGGAGTCGGCTGTAGGACGGGCACTCTAGCCCGTCTTGTCTTCGGCGCTCATCTGAAAACTCGACGAGGGACACGCGACCGAAATTGACGCACGGTCGCATTACTGTAGTCCCGTCGCTCCGCCGACGGGATGTCTTGTCGGCGGAGCGACAAGACTACAGTAGTTGCCGTGATAGTCCGCGCGGCTCGTCGCGTGAGTTTCCACTGCGTGAGGTATATACCGCGTTCGCGGCGCTGCCGTCTTGTCTTCGGCGCTCATCTGAAAACTGGACGGGCAAGAGTGCCCATCCTACGGCCGACTCACTCGATCGGCAGCGACAGTCCGAAGTCCTCGAAGATTTCGTAGCGGGTCACGAGCCGGATCAGCTCGGCGTGCGAGCGGGCTTGAAGCTTCTTCATCAGGCTGGCGCGTCGCATTTCAATCGCACGCTCGGTGACAGTCAGCTTCATGGCGATCGACTTGTTGGGAATACCCTCCAGCAGCAGGTCGAGGACTTCGCGGTCCTTGGTCGTCAGCATGTGAAAGCGTTCGGCGATCTTTGACCATGCGGCGCGGCGACGACGGCGTTCGACATCGCCCGTGGCGGCGCTGAGAACTCGCGCGACGATCATTTCGGTCGGCTCTGTCGCTTCAAACACTTCGAGGCGGCCCGCTGAAAGTCGCTTCAACAAGCGTGCCAACTCGGGCGATGTGGCCAGGACAAGCAGCGGCCGTTCGTCCCCAAGAGCCAACCAGCGAGCACACGTTTGCAGCCCGTCGAGTTCTCGCTCCGAGGTCAGCACCATCAGAATGCAGCCGGGCGAATTGTCGTCGCGCGGGAAGTCGATCACCGAACGAACCGCCCGAGTCTGCACGTCGCCCGGTCGCAACAAGCCGATCCATTGGCGAGCCGCTTCGGTCTCGCCCAAAACAAACACAACGGGCTGGGACATGTGAGGCATCAGCTTCCAAGTGAGCGGAGACAAAGCGAGTGCAACCATGATGACTCTCCGGAAAGCAAGCTGTGTGCCGCCGAGTGCTTCCGTCTGTTCAGTCACGTCAAATTGGCAAGACCTTCGGCGACTCACACGACACACGTCTGCGAAACCGCAAGAGTCAGAGCCATTCGGTTTGCGAGGCGTATTCATTGGGTCCACGCCGCACGTCATCGCTGCAAGGACATTGCCACGATTTCAGGCAACGTTGCCCGCGATTGAACTCGGTGAGTGTTGATGCGGTCGGAAGCGATCAACAGCCGCTGTCATGAGGAGTCACGGCGCAGGGCGATTCCGCGCGAGATCGCTTCGGCTATCCGAACGGACGCAACCAATCGTGCAATCGGCACAGAAGCGGCAAGGCGATTGCCTTGCGATCCAAAGACTCAAACCACCCCCTCGGGCTTGTCCCGATGGAAACCGGGTCTCAGCGCTACTCGACGCATCGAACTCACTCGACGCATCCGTCCTTTCCTGATTCGTGCCATTCGCGAGATTCGTGGTTCTGCCTGCACTTCATGACGCGAAGAGTTTGAACCACGAATGGCACGAATCAACAGGAGCGGAAGGACTGATCATCAGAACGTGGATTCGGTGGTCGGTGAAATTGTTTGAGTAGTGCATCGACCTGCGAGCCACCGGGACCAGCCCGGTGAAGTGGTTGGCTATCACGCATCGTCACAAGGCCGTTCGTCATGATTGCTCCTCGACCCCGCAAGACCATCGTCGTCATTGGCAACGGAATGGTGGGCCATCGCTTTTGCGAGAAGCTCATCGAGTACGACATCTCCCACGAGTACCGGCTCGTCACGTTTTGTGAGGAGCCGCGCGCCGCTTACGACCGAGTCGGCCTGACGACGTTCTTCGCTCACCGCGACGCCGAGAAGTTGATGATCGCCCGCAAAGAGTGGTATCTCGAACACGGCATCGAACTGCACATCGGCGACCGTGCCTGTGAGATTGATCGCGAACGAAAGATCGTCCGCTCCGACAAGGGGGTCGAGATCGAGTACGACACGATCATCATGGCGACCGGCTCGTACCCGTTTGTGCCGCAGGTTCCGGGGATCAAGCACACGGGAGTCTTCGTCTACCGCACGATCGAAGACCTCGAACACATGATCGCGTACTCCGAACGACTCAAGGCTGATGCCGCTCGTCGCGCGGCCGCCGAGGTCGAAGGGACCGCCGCACCGATGCTGGTGCATGCTCCCGTCGCGGCCGTCATCGGTGGCGGGCTGCTTGGTCTCGAAGCGGCCAAGGCGGCGTATGACTTGGGCATGGAGACGCATGTCATCGAGTTCGCGCCGCGCCTGATGCCGCGCCAGATCGACGACAAAGGCTCGAAGGTGCTGGTCTCGAAGATCGAGGCCCTCGGGGTGAAGGTGCATCTCAACACGGGGACGAAGGAAGTCCTTGGCAACGGCCATGTCGAGGGACTGAAGTTCAACGACGACACCGAACTGCCGGTGGACATGATCGTCGTTTCGGCGGGCATTCGGCCGCGCGACGATCTGGCCAAGGCGAGCGGGTTGGAACTGGGCGCGCGAGGCGGCATCGCCGTCAACGATCATCTGCGAACCAGCGACGCCGATATCTTCGCGATCGGCGAGTGTGCCCTGCACTCCGGCATGATTTACGGCCTCGTCGCACCCGGCTACGACATGGCCGACATCGTGGCGGCGAACTTGTGTGGCGAGAATCGGACGTTCACCGGGGCCGACATGTCCACGAAGCTCAAGCTGATGGGCGTTGATGTCGCCAGCTTCGGCAACTACGAGGCGGATGAAAAAGTCGCGAAGTCGCTCATATTTGAAGATCCGTTTGACGGGATCTACAAGAAGATTCTGGTCTCGCTCGACGGGAAGAAGTTGCTTGGCGGGATGCTGGTCGGCAATGCGGACGACTACATGCGGCTGCTGATGGCGTGCAAGTCGGACAAGCCGCTGAGTGTCTCGCCGTCGGAACTGTTGCTCGGGCCGAAGGGGCACGCGGCGGGGGGCGGCGTCGGAGATCTCGACGACAGCGCTCAGATCTGTTCGTGCAACAACGTCTCGAAGGGCAAGCTCTGTGCGGCGATCGCCTCGGGCGTCTGCACGGTCGCCGACTTGAAGACCTGCACCAAAGCGGGGGCCGGCTGCGGCGGGTGTGTGCCGCTCGTGACCGACCTCTTAAACACGGAACTCAAGAAGGCGGGCAAGACCGTCAACACGTCGCTCTGCGAACACTTCGCGTGTACGCGGCAGGAGCTGTTTGGCATCGTCAAGGTGAAGGGCTATCGCACGTTCGCCGAGTTGGTCGCCGGTCACGGCAAGGGGCACGGCTGCGAGATCTGCAAGCCGGCGGTGGCGTCGATTCTCGCCAGCCTCTGGAACGAGAACGTGATGGACCATACGGCGCTGCAGGACAGCAACGACCGGTACCTCGCGAACATCCAGCGCGGCGGCACGTTCTCGGTGGTCCCGCGCATCGCTGGCGGGGAAGTCACTCCCGAGAAGCTGATTGTGCTCGGAAATGTCGGCCGCAAGTACAACCTCTACACGAAGATCACGGGCGGTCAGCGGATCGACTTGTTTGGAGCACAGGTTCACCAGCTTCCCGACATCTGGGAGGAACTGATTGCCGGCGGGTTTGAAAGCGGACACGCCTATGGCAAGGCATTGCGAACCGTGAAGAGCTGCGTCGGCTCGACCTGGTGCCGTTACGGCGTGCAGGATTCGGTCGGCTTCGCGGTCCGCATCGAGAACCGCTACAAGGGCGTCAGGTCTCCACACAAGGTCAAGTCGGCCGTGTCGGGCTGCATCCGCGAATGTGCCGAAGCCCAGTGCAAGGACTTCGGTCTGATCGCGACCGAGCACGGCTACAACCTGTTCGTCTGCGGCAACGGCGGCGCGAACCCCCGTCACGCGGACCTGCTGGTCTCGGATGTCGATGAAGAGACCGCGATCAAGTACATCGACCGCTTCCTGATGTACTACATTCAGACCGCCGATCGCCTGACGCGAACCTCCGTCTGGCTGGAACGGATGGAGGGGGGCATCAACGCCCTGCGCGACGTGATCGTCCACGACAAGCTCGGCATTTGCGCGGACCTCGAACGCCAGATGCAGTTCCTCGCCGACTCGTACAAGTGCGAGTGGGCCGAGGTCGTCAACGATCCCGAACGCCGCCGTCTGTTCAAGCAGTTCATTAACACCGACGAATCCGAACCGACGATCGAGGTGGTGAGCGAACGCGGCCAGTCGCATCCCGCTCCGTGGGGCGACTTCGTGCCGCTCAGTGCGCTGACGAGCGGAATCGCGTCGCAGAAGCCCGAAGAACCCCTCACCCTAACCCTCTCCCCGCAGAGCCGGGGCGAGGGGACAGGAGATGCCTCCCTTCCAAGTTGGACTCGCGTTGGCAAGGTCTGGGACTTCCCGATCGAAGGCGGGGCGACGATCAAGCATGGTCACGCTCAGATCGCGGTCTTCAACTTCGCCAGTCGTGGCGAGTGGTACGCCACCGACAACATGTGCCCGCACAAGCAGGAGTTCGTCCTGTCGCGCGGCATCATCGGCGACACGAATGGCATCCCGAAGGTCGCCTGCCCGGTCCACAAGAAGACGTTCTCACTCAAAGATGGGGCGGGCCTGAACGACCCCGATTATTCCATTCGCACGTATCCGGTGAAGGTGGAAGGCGACGACGTGTTGTTGCAGTTGCCGCCCGCCGAACAACTGGCCAACGTCCCCGCAATCGAACAACGCAAATGCGGAGCGTCGTGCTTCGCGTGTGCCCCGGTGTAGTCAAACAGAAAAGAACAAGGTGAGCTCGGTGGCGTAAGGACCGGCGTACCAACAACTGCCGGGATTGGCTTTCATCCGTGCTCCGGCCCTGCCATCCGTGCGATCACCTGATCAGAAAGAGATCAATCGCACGGATGGCAGAGCCGGAGCACGGATCAGAGAAAAAGAGACGGCACCCGGCCCACCAAATCACGACAGTTAATTACGCGCCGAACCTCAGCCACCGGATTTTTTGCGACGAAGAATCCGGGGGCTTACGCCACCCGGCTCGCCTGGAATCTCAGCGACGTTCAACCATCATGTCCCCCGTACTGCTGACCTCACCGATGCCGACCTCGAAAACGACCCGTGCGATGCCGTCGTTTCTGGAAGAGCTGTTGGCCGAGCAGCAGAATCTGACGGCGGTCGAACGCTTCTCGCAGTTTCATACCGCGGCTCAGCAGCCGTTGCAGGCGCGGTACTACTCGGCCCTGCTGCCGGCGTCGCCTCCCGGTCCCGGCGAGCAGTATGCGTTCGAGGTGAATCTCGACAGTTGCTCGGGCTGCAAGGCGTGCGTCACGGCGTGTCACTCGCTGAACGGACTCGATGAGAACGAGACTTGGCGCGAAGTGGGACTGTTGCACGGCGGCACGTCTTTGCTGCCCGTCTTGCAACACGTGACAACGGCCTGCCATCACTGCCTCGACCCCGCCTGCATGAACGTCTGTCCGACGCGGGCCTACGAAAAGGATCCGGTCACCGGCATCGTGAAGCATCTCGACGATCAATGCTTCGGCTGCCAGTACTGCATCCTGGCTTGCCCGTATGAGGTGCCGAAGTACAACGCCAAGCGGGGCATCGTCCGCAAGTGCGACATGTGCAGCCAGCGGTTGGCGGTGGGCGAGGCTCCCGCGTGCGTGCAGGCCTGTCCGCATGAGGCGATCCGGATTGCGGTCGTCAAGCAGAGTGATGTGGCCGCCGACTGTGAAGTCAGTTCGTTCCTGCCCGGTGCGCCCGACCCGCAGTACACGCAGCCGACGACGAACTACAAGTCATCGCGCCCGCTGCCTCGCAACACGCTCCCCGCCGACTATCACGCGGTCCACGCCGAACATGCTCATTGGCCGCTGATCATCATGCTGGTCCTGACGCAGCTCTCCGTCGGAGCGTTCCTGGTGGGTGAGGTTCTGCACGCAAACGTCCTCGGTTCCACATCGCTCGCACACGTGCTGCCCATTCATGCGCTGAGTGCCCTCGGTTTCGGACTGCTGTCGCTCGCGGCGGCCACACTGCATCTCGGTCGCCCGCTGCTGGCCTATCGCGCGGTCCTCGGACTGCGCCATTCGTGGCTCAGCCGCGAGATCGTCGCGTTCGGTCTGTTCGCCATGCTGGCGGCGAACTATGCGGCGATGTTGTGGTGCTACCCGCACCTCGCAACGACGGCGTGGCCACTGGTGTTGGGTGGAGGCGTTGTGGCGGCGGGACTGGCCGGGGTGTTTTGTTCGATCATGATCTACGTCTACACGCAACGCCCCTTTTGGAGCGGATCAAGGACGTTTGTGAAGTTCTCACTGACGACCCTCTGGCTCGGGCTATCGACAGTGTTGACGGTGTCGCTGCTGGCGGCGGGATTCAGTGACATGCTGTCCGTGCGTGAATTGATGGCCGACTATGGCCGCTGGCTGTGTCACGGGATTGTCTACGTCGCTGCGGCCAAACTGCTGTTCGAGGCGTCGTTGTTCCGACACTTGGTCAGCAAGCAGGCCACGCCGCTCAATCGGTCGGCAAGGTTGATGGTGGGCGAGTTGGCCGTGTGGTCGCGCTGCCGGTTCGCGGCGGGCGCGATCGGGGGGCTGGTGCTTCCGCTCATGATGCTCAACCAGTCAGCCACCGTTCCGGGAGCCACCATCGCCGCCATCGGCCTCGCCTCTTTCGGCCTGTCCCTCATCGGAGAAACGCTCGAACGAACCCTGTTCTTCACAGCCGCCGTCGCCCCGCGCATGCCGGGAGCGCTGAAGACGTGAAGAGAATGACGGAACCACGAATCTCACGAATGACACGAATCAAGACGAAGACCGGATGCTGTCACTGTGGCCACGCCTTTGACTTCACCCGTGCCCCGGTTTTGCCATCCGTGCTACATCAGAAGTTGAAGAGTCGATTAGCACGGATGGCAAAGCCGGGGCACGGATGAAGAACACGAAACAAACGAACACGATTATCCCTGCGACAGATTTCAACGGACTCTGCATCATCTCCGCCTTCGCGTTCGTCTTGATTCGTGCCATTCGTGGTTCCCTCTTCGCCTTCCCTCTTCCGTGCGGTTCCGTGTCTTCCGTGGTTCAGGATTTGAAACGATGACGATTGCCGAATTACTGCATCAGCGTGACGGGGCCTACACGCGGGAGCTGCTGCTCGCGCCGGGTGGGTTTGGGTTGGGAGTTGTCCCGGAACAGCAACGACCGGATGCGACGACCGCTTCGATCTGCGGGTTCTGTTCGACGGGATGCAGTCTCAACGTGCATCTGAAAGATGGCGAGGCGGTCAGTCTGACGCCGAACACCGAGTACCCCGTGAACCTTGGCATGGCGTGTCCGAAGGGGTGGGAGGCGCTCAATGTGTTGAAGGCGTCCGACCGCGCGACGACTCCACTGCTGAAGAACGCGAACGGCAAGTTTGAGCCGGTCGATTGGGACATCGCGATGCGGACGTTCTGTTCACGGTTCAAGCAGATTCAAAACGAACACGGTCCGGAATCGGTCGCGTGGCTGGGGACGGGCCAGATCGCGACGGAAGAGATGGCGTTGCTCGGGTCGCTCGCCAAGTTTGGGATGGGTCTGATTCACGGCGACGGCAACACGCGGCAGTGCATGGCCACGTCGGTCGTCGCGTACAAGCAATCGTTCGGCTTCGACGCCCCGCCGTATACGTATCAGGACTTTGAAGAGACCGACTGCATGGTCCTCATCGGAGCCAACGTCTGCATCGCGCATCCGATCCTGTGGGAGCGGGTCATGCGGAACAAGCGCTCTCCCGAAATCATCGTCGTCGATCCGCGGCGCACCGAGACCGCGATGAACGCGACGCAGCATCTGGCCCTTCAGCCGAAGAGCGACCTCGCCTTGTTCTATGGCCTGGCACACATCCTGATCGAGAATGACTGGGTCGATCGCGACTACATCGCCGCGCACACGAACGGCTATGACGAGTTCGCCGCGCACGTGACGCCGTTCACGCCGGAAGTCGTCTCCGCCGCGACGGGTATCTCCATCGAGAGCCTACACCAGGTCGCCCGCACGATTCACGAGCGCGAACGAGTCTCGTTCTGGTGGACGATGGGAA
Organism: Schlesneria sp.; assembly: GCA_043757695.1. Lineage (GTDB taxonomy): Bacteria > Planctomycetota > Planctomycetia > Planctomycetales > Planctomycetaceae > Schlesneria. Next base: position 175 of record JAYVOX010000579.1, on the reverse strand, counting down.
TCAACCAAAGTTACGAGGGCGTTCGCGCCGCGCAAGCCATCATCAATCTCGCCCTGATGACGGGCAGCATGGGTCGGCCGGGGACGGGAGCCAACTCGATCACCGGCCAGTGCAACGCGATGGGTTCGCGCATGTTCTCGAACACGACCGGCCTGCTCGGCGGTCGCGACTTCAC